>NZ_HF986217.1:21323-54291 GCF_000431435.1 Veillonella sp. CAG:933 | reverse complement strand
GCTTGGCTGATGGCACAACCGGAACCGGTATAAGCTGCATCTTTTACGATACCATCTTCTACATCGACCTGCAACGTCAAGTCATCACCACAACTTGGATTATGACCATGTTCAGATACGGTAAATGTATCCAATAAGCGCTTATTACGTTTATCCTGATTATGTTCTAAAATTAACTCAGTATATAACTGATCCATCTCCATACTAAGGAACTCCTTCTATGTTTACTGTAACCTGTGTTTAATCTTCAAAGCCCATGGTAGGTCTTACTTTTTTAACAGCGTCCAAGAAAATATCAAGGTCTTCTTTACGAGTGTAGACGTACATGCTCATACGGTTCGAGGCCGGTACTTTGTAGTACGCGCCAAGAGGTTGAGCACAATGATGGCCGGAACGAATGCAGACGCCATAACTGTCTAAAATCGTAGCCACATCATGAGGATGTACATCATCAATAGTAAAAGCAATAACGCCATGCTTTTCTTGCGGATCTTCGGATCCTAATACATGAACATGCGGAATCGCCACAAGTTTAGGCAATACATAGGCTACCAACTCTTTTTCATAGGCGTTGATATTGTCCATACCAAACTGTTCCAAGTATTCGATGGCTGCCTTCAATGTTACGGCACCATGTGCATTCGGCGTGCCGGCTTCAAATTTGTATGGTACTTCATTGTAAGTAGTGCTCTGTTCTTGCACATACTCAATCATGTCACCACCCAATAAGAATGGTGGCATTGCTTCTAATAAATGACGTTTACCGTACATGACACCGATACCTTGGGACGCACACATTTTATGACCGGAGAAAACGAAGAAATCGCAATCCAAGGCCTGTACATCAATCTTTTTATGAGGTGCCGATTGAGCCCCGTCAAGAACGACTACGGCGCCTACATCATGAGCCCGTTTAGTCAATTCTGCTACCGGGAACTCCATACCGAGTACGTTGCTTACATGAGCAAAGGCTACAATCTTAGTATGGCTGTCAATTTTATCCATTTCACCATCTTTAAGATGACCGCTTTCATCAAGATACATATATTCCAAAGTAGCGCCCGTAGTTTCGGCTACACGTTGCCAGGTCACCAAGTTGGCATGGTGTTCGGCAACGGTAATTACGATTTTGTCGCCTTTCTTTACATTATGCATACCATAGCTGAAAGCAATTAAATTGAGACTTTCCGTAGTATTACGTGTCAATACGATTTCTTCACGGTATTTGGCATTAATAAATCGCTGCACCGTGTCACGAGCTGTTTCATATGCTTCTGATGCTTCCACAGCCAATATGTGAGCTCCGCGATGCGGATTACCGTTATGATTCTTTAAATGAGTTTCCAATGCATTAATTACATATTCCGGAACCTGAGTCGTAGCGCCACTGTCTAAATACACCAAGCGATGACCCTTATGTTCCCTTTGCAATATAGGAAAATCTTTATAAGCTTCTGCAATCGACTTCATAATACACCCTCTTATTCTTCAATTAAATTTTGGCCCGTACGGCTTGCAATACAATCTCTTCTAATTCTTCATCATTAAGTCGATCAATAACAGGTCGCAACATGGATTCTACAATAATATGTTTAGCTTCATCTTCGCTGAAACCACGACTCATCAAGTAGAATAATTTAGTTTTATCGAGCTGACCGGCGCTGGCCGCATGGTTACCTACTACATTGTCTTCTTTACAGAGCAATAACGGTAAGGATACGGATTTAACAGTCGGATCAAGTAATACACAAGTATCTTCTTCCGCACCTTCGGAAGCAATACTGCCGCGAATGAAATCCAAGGTACCGCGGAATGATTTTTTTGCATTATCGCCCAACGCACCGAGCACATGAATATCGCTGACGGATTTAGGTGCTACATGGGACATAAGCATGGAAATATCGAATTTCTGGTTATTGTCGCCCAAGTAAGCTAAATCATGAACAATGTGAGCTTCTTCACCTACAAGATCTTGCGTATAGTGCAAGAAGCTTTCGCCGCTGCCCAATTCTACGTTCAAGTATTCTACTTTGCTGTTCGCCGCTAATTGACTGTAACGATGTTCAATCTGCTGTACCCCTTCACTGAGAAGCTGTACTTTTTTGAAAACTACGTTAGCATTTTCAGCTGCTTTTACTTCGGTTAAAAGGTTTAAACCACCGGTTTCGGCTTCCCCTTTAACTACATATAATACTTCTAAAGAAGCATCTTTAGCCACGTCGATAGCCAAACGAGTTCTGTCGCCTACGCTTTTACCTTCGGCATCAATCGTGATAATTACTTTTTCTTTACCGCCGGCCGGCACTGTAATAGCCATGCCTTTAGTAAAATCATCGGTAACCGCTTTTAAAGAAGTGGCTTCCGCTCCTTCAAAATCAGCTTTTAACAAGGCTTTAGCAGTAAGCTCGGTTACAACCCCTTCATTGGCGCTGACCGTAACTGCTGCAGCTGTATCGCCACCGGCAACCGTACCTTCAGTATGATTTACTTGTAACCACCGGAAAGTAGGTCTTGGGAGCTCATTAAATAATACATTACTCATCTGTACCTCCTAACCGATAGAGCCTTCAAGCTCTAAGGAAATCAAATTATTCATTTCTACGGCATATTCCAACGGTAATTCTTTGGAAATCGGTTCAACGAAACCACGTACCAACATGGCGCGTGCTTCTTCTTCACTGATACCGCGAGTCATCAAGTAGAAAATAGCTTCGTCGGAAATACGACCGATTTTAGCTTCATGACCCAAGTCCACATTGTCGTTTTCGATAGAAATGGAAGGAATTGTATCAGACTGAGAAATTTCATCCAACATCAAAGATTCACAAGAAACGGTTGCTTTCGCGTGTTCTGCTTTTTTACCGATGTTCAATACACCGCGGTAAATAGCAGCGCCGCCGCTCTTGGAGATAGATTTGGAGTTAATATTGGAGGTAGTATGAGGTGCTACATGCACAACTTTAGCACCGGTATCCAAGTACTGACCTTCACCGGCAAAAGTTACACCGGTAAATTCACAATGAGCGCCTTCACCGGCCAAAATACTCATTGGATATAAGCAGGATACCTTGGAACCGAAGGATCCGGATACCCATTCAATGGTGCCGTTTTTGCCAACGGTACAACGTTTTGTATTCAAGTTGTACATGTTTTTAGACCAGTTTTCAATGGTGGAATAACGAAGTGTCGCATTATCTTTAACAAATAATTCAACACAACCGGCATGTAAGTTGGCTACATTGTATTTAGGTGCGGAGCAACCTTCAATAAAGTGTGCTTTAGCCCCTTCTTCAATGATAATCAAAGTGTGTTCGAACTGACCGGCGCCCGGTGCGTTCAAACGGAAATAGGACTGAAGCGGAATATCTACTTGTACACCCTTCGGTACATATACGAAGGAACCGCCGGACCATACAGCGCCGTGCAACGCAGCAAATTTATGGTCGGTTGGTGGCACCAAGGTCATAAAGTATTGTTTAACAATGTCTTCGTATTCATGAAGCGCTGTTTCAATATCAGTATAAATTACGCCTTGTTTTACAAGATCTTCCTGAATGCTGTGATATACAACTTCGGAGTCATACTGAGCACCTACACCGGCGAGGGACGTTTTTTCCGCTTCCGGAATCCCCAAACGGTCAAATGTGCTCTTAATATCTTCCGGAACTTCGTTCCAGTCACCTTTCATGTCAACTTTCGGTTTAACATAGGTAACAATATTAGCCATATCAAGACCGCTAATATCCGGAATCCAGTTTGGAATATCCAATTCATTATAAATGCGCAAAGATTTCAAACGGAAATCAAGCATCCATTCAGGTTCGTTTTTATTTTCCCATATTTCGCGGATAATATCTTCCGTTAAGCCGGCATCAGATTTATAAGAATATTCGAATTCATTCTTTATATCGTAGACGCCACGGTCCATGTCCTCCACATATGTTTTCTTTCTAGTTTCCATGAGTGCCTCCTAAACTAACGCTTTGTAAGCATCATAGCCTTTGCTTTCGATTTCAGCCACTAACGATGCGTCGCCTGTTTTTACAATACGGCCATCAATTAATACGTGTACGAAATCAGGTTTTAATTTCTGTAAAATGGAGTTGTGGTGAGTAATGATAAGTACAGCATTATCTTTCGTATGGAAACGATCTACACCGTCGGATACGATACGAACGGCGTCAACGTCAAGACCGGAGTCAGTTTCATCGAGCATAGCCAATTTAGGGTTCAATACGGACATTTGTAAAATTTCGTTCTTCTTGCGTTCGCCGCCACTGAAACCTTCGTTTACATAACGCTGTGCATAGGATGCGTCAAAAGATAATTCATCCATTTTAGTTTTCAATTCTTTTTTGAAAGCCAAAGCACGTACGTTTTCACCGGTTACAGTTGCTTTTGCGGTACGAATGAAATTTTCTACCGTAATCCCCGGAATGGCAATCGGGTTCTGGAAGGACATAAAAATACCGGCTTTAGCACGATCGTTAACGGCTTCGTCGGTAATGTCTTCACCGTCAAAGGTAATAGTCCCTTCGGTTACTTCATATACAGGGTTACCCATGATAGCATTGGCCAATGTGGATTTACCGGCACCGTTAGTACCCATTACTACATGAATTTCACCTTTATTAATTGTTAAGTCGATACCTTTTAGGATTTCTTTGCCCTCTACGGACACGTGTAGATTTTCTACGCGAAGTAATTCTGACACTGTACAGTCACTCCTTTTATAAATTAATTATATAGTTAAGTCATAAATAGCTTAATTGCTAAATGTTATAAAAAAAGCGGTATCCCACCAAAGTGAAACACCGCCTTATCAGCAAAATTATTCTACCACTTCGGTAAACAGCAATTCTTACAACATCTATTCCTAATAAACATTATACAATCTAACTGTTTACTGCGCAAGTTAATTTCTACTAAAATACTATGAATTTGTTTATAATTATTGAATATTTTAAATATTATGAAAAAATATGACTCTTATTAGATTTTTTAACATTTGAAAAATCAGACTCACACTGTTTCAATACTAATTAATTATATCACAGTTTACAGTAAAAAGATAGAAATTTTACTATAAATCACTGAAATCCAATGTTGCAAATAAATCATCTAAGGTTTCGGCTCGACGGATTTGGGTTACGCTGCCGTCTTCATTAAGGAGTAATTCCGCGGAACGCAATTTACCGTTGTAGTTAAAGCCCATGGAATGACCGTGTGCACCGGCATCATGAATAACAATGCGGTCACCCATATCAATCTTCGGCAATTTACGGTCAATGGCAAATTTGTCATTATTTTCACAAAGCGAACCGGTTACATCATATACATGATCAAGTGGCGCATTCTCCTTACCCACTACCGTAATATGGTGATAAGAACCATATAAAGCAGGACGCATCAAATTGGCCATACAAGCATCGAGACCGATGTAGTGCTTGTAAATATCTTTGCGATGAATCGCGGTGGCTACCAAGTAACCGTAAGGGCCGGTTACCATACGACCACATTCAAAGGCCAATGAAATCGGGCTGTGGCCGTTACCGATAATCATAGTTTCATAGGCTTCTTTGATACCGGCACTTAAGGCATCATAATCCACCGGCGTTTCTTCCGGACGATAGGCCACGCCGATACCGCCACCAAAATCGATGAAGTCAACTTCGATGCCCGTTTCTTTTTTCACACGAAGGGCTAAATCAAACATCAATTCAGCCGTGCCGATGAGTCCTGTAATATCAAGCTCATTGGACACAACCATGGTATGCAAGCCGAAACGGTTAACACCGCGAGTTTTACAGTAATTAATAGCTTCAATAATCTGATCGCCGGTCATACCGTATTTCGCTTCTTCCGGCAAGCCGATAATCGTATTACCGCCGTGTTTTAACGGCCCCGGGTTATAACGGAAGGCCAAACGGCTCGGCAATTCGCCGTGTTTTTCCAAATAGGCCACATGAGTAATGTCATCAAGATTGATAATGGCGCCCATTTCCATGGCTTTGGCATATTCTTCATATGGTGTGTCGTTGGATGAAAAAATGATATCGTCCCCCGTGATACCGACTTTTTCACACAAAATAAGTTCAGCCAAAGAGGAACAGTCTGCACCTACCCCTTCTTTTTGCAATAAGCGCATGATATAAGGATTTGGCGTTGCTTTAACGGCGAAGTATTCTTTAAAATCTTTCGCCCAGCTGAAAGCTTTAATAAACCGACGAATATTATCTACAATCCCTTTTGCATCGTAAATATGAAACGGCGTGGGATACTCCGCTATAATCTCTTCTAAACGCTCTGCCGACACGGGCAATGTTTTTTCATTCATCTATCTCTCTCCTCAATATTAATACCTGTCGAATAACTTCTATGTAAGATTATACTTAATTTCATAGCCTGTAGTCAATTCTATAGAAAAAAGGATATAAAAAAGATGGCAACCAAGATTTAACTTAGTCACCATCTTTAAAATTTAACTCTATTTGCTATTGCATATTAAGTATTTATTAGGTTTGGTAGATTTATTACATCATACCGCCCATGCCGCCCATTGGAGGCATAGCAGGTGCTACCGGAGCATTTTCTTCTACTTTATCAGCTACGATGCTTTCAGTAGTCAATACCAAGGAAGCGATGGAAGCTGCATTCTGAAGAGCGGAACGAGTTACTTTAGCTGGGTCAACGATACCGGCTTTAACCATATCAACATATTCTTCAGTCAAAGCGTTGAAACCAACACCAGCGTCAGTATTTTTAACGCGTTCAACAACTACGGAACCTTCTAAACCTGCGTTGTAAGCAATCTGACGAAGAGGTTCTTCAACAGCACGTTTTACAAGGTTAATACCGGTCTGAACATCGCCTTCTTCTTTCAACGTTTCAAGAGCAGGTAAGATATCGATAAGGGTAGTACCGCCACCGGCTACGATGCCTTCTTCAACAGCTGCACGAGTAGCGTTCAAAGCATCTTCGATGCGGAGTTTTTTGTCTTTCAATTCAACTTCGGTAGCAGCACCAACTTCGATAACAGCTACGCCGCCGGACAATTTAGCCAAACGTTCTTGAAGTTTTTCTTTATCGAATTCGGAAGTAGTTTCTTCCACTTGGTTTTTAATCTGAGCAACACGCTGTTTAATAGCTTCGTTGTCGCCGGCACCGTCGATAATAACAGTTTCGTCTTTGCTTACGCGTACTTGACGAGCTGTACCGAGGTCTTCCAATTCAACGCTGTCTAATTTGCGGCCCATATCTTCAGTAATTACGGTACCACCGGTTAAGATAGCGATATCTTCGAGCATTGCTTTACGACGGTCACCAAAACCAGGCGCTTTAACAGCAACGGCTTTGAAAGTACCACGCAATTTATTAACTACCAAAGTAGCCAATGCTTCACCATCAAGATCTTCAGCGATGATGAGTAATTCTTTACCTTGTTTTACCACTTTTTCAAGGGTTGGCAACATATCGGCAATAGCGCTGATTTTGCGGTCAGTGATCAAAATGTAAGGGTCGTTCATAACGGCTTCCATTTTGTCAGGGTCGGTTACCATGTAAGGAGAAATGTAACCGCGGTCAAATTGCATACCTTCTACTACGGAAAGGTCTGTCTGTAAGCCTTTGGACTCTTCAACAGTGATAACGCCGTCGTTACCAACTTTTTCCATAGCTTCAGCAATAAGACCACCGATTTCAGTGTCACCGGCAGATACGGAAGCTACTTGAGCAATATCTTCTTTACCGTTAACCTTAATAGATTTCTTTTTGATTTCTTCTACTAAAGTTTTAACAGCTAATTCAATGCCTTTTTTCAAAATCATTGGGTTAGCACCGGCTGCTACGTTACGCATACCTTCTTGAATCATAGCCTGAGCCAATACAGTAGCTGTTGTAGTACCGTCACCGGCTACGTCGTTAGTTTTGGTTGCTACTTCTTTAACGAGCTGAGCACCCATGTTTTCGAATGGATCGGATAATTCGATATCACGAGCAATGGTTACACCATCGTTAGTGATTGTAGGAGCACCGAATTTTTTATCTAATACTACGTTACGGCCTTTAGGTCCCAACGTAACTTTTACTGCATTTGCCAATGCGTCAACACCACGGCCTAAAGCGCGGCGAGCATCTTCATTAAAAAGAATTTCTTTTGCCATGTCTATTACCTCCTGATACTGCCTTGCGGCAGATCTCATTGAATATATAAATTAGAGAATCGTTGTTATTATAGATATATTATTTTTCTAAAATAGCTAAAATATCGCGTTCGCTAATTACGAGATGGTCAACACCATCAATTTTTACTTCTGTACCTGCATATTTGGAGAACATTACTTTATCACCAACTGCTACTTCAGGAGCAACACGCTGTCCGTTGTCATATACTTTGCCGGCACCTACAGCAATTACTTCACCTTCGGAAGGTTTTTCTTTAGCTGTATCCGGTAAAAAGATACCACTTTTTGTTTTTTCTTCTTTTTTAAGGACACGAATTATAACACGGTCGCCTAAAGGTTTTATCATTGTTAATCTCTCCTTTGTACTAATAGATTTAAATTAGTAGTTTTGATTATTTATTTTATTAGCACTCACTAACATCGAGTGCTAACTACAAGTATTATTATAGCCGAATTGAAAATAATTGCAAGTATTATTTTTGATTTTTTGACTTTTTACTAAAATTTTATCTTTTGTCGCATATATTATTTGACTTTTTAATAGAAAAAACGCCGTGCTATACACGACGTTTCTTGGCAGCTGCAATAATCTTTTCACAAGTTGCACTGATTGTTATTCGTTTATCCATGCTATAAGCTCGTAAACGCTCATAAGCGGCTTCCTCCGTTATTTTGTATAAATCTTGTAAGATGCCGGTGGCGCGAGCTATTAATTTACGTTCTTCTAAGCTTTGTTCAAGTCCCTCAATATCCGACTTTAACTGCATGTCTTCCTGAAAACGGTGAAATGCCATTTCTAAAGTAGGTCCCAGTTGATCTTCCCGAACCGGTTTGATTAAATAGCCATAAACACCGGATTCCCCCGCTTTTTTTACAAGATCCTGTTGGCTGTAGGCCGTTAAAAGAACTACGGGACCCCAATTATGATGGCGAATTTGCCGGGCTGCTTCAATGCCATCCAGTTCCGGCATTTTCACATCCATTAAAATTACATCGGGTTGCAATGTTTTAGCCTTTGCTAAGGCCTCCACACCGTTTTTACCTTCCCCCACTACTTCGTAACCGGCCGCTTCCAACTGGTCACGTAAATCCATGCGAATTAAAGATTCATCATCTACAATTAAAACCTTCATACGCGTTGCCTCTCTCTTAATCTCAAACTCTTTTTTCTATATAGGTAACTATTGTAAGCATCGATATCTGTTATAAACAGCTGATGCTATTGTAAGCGTAATGACTCATTCCGGAAATGTTATGGTCACAATCGTTCCTTGATGCGGTGCACTCTTTCGAGCCGCATCAGCTTGCATCTCATCCCGGTGCGCTCGATCTTCAATGGTCATGGTACCACCCAATTCGTTGGTCACTAAATTTTGAATAATTTGTAAGCCTAATCGTCTAGAAGCCTTTACATCAAAATCATCCGGCAAACCACAGCCATTATCCGTCACAGTAAGTGTAATAAGGCCCTTAGTCAGGTATCCCGCCACAACCATAGATCCGGAACTAATGGTTTCTTCTGTTTTTAAACAACCGAAACCGTGTTCAAAGCTATTGGATATTAACTCATTTAGAATTAAGGATACATAACCGGCACGCTGTGATGATAGTAATATGCTGTCACCTATATATTCGCATTGTACATTGTCTTCACTGCGAAAAAATGATCGTTTCAACAAGCGAATTAATTCCTCCGCAATCGTACGAAGTTCAATATAATCCTCTTCATAATGAGATATAACTTCATGGACAAGGGCCATACTTTCAATACGGCTGACGCCTTCTTGAAGTGCTTTTTTAACTTGGTCCGAGTCGGAACGACGAGCTTCCATGCGCAGTAAACCGGCTACGGTTTGCAGATTATTTTTGACGCGATGGTGAATCTCTTTAATAACGGAGTTTTTAACCATTAACTCCTGTTCCTTGCGACGCAAGGCTGTTTTATCTTTTAAAAACAAAAAGCTCCGTTTTGCTCGGGTGCCGGCATTAATCGGTAAGATAGTCTGCTCCACGATAATATCGCCGTAAATTTCTTCGGCCACAGCACCTCGATGATCACGGATTGCCTGTTTAACCCAACTCATCTTCAAGGAACCGCCATAAATTGATGTACCTACCAACCGCCTGTCGAAGCCCAATAAGTCTACCAAATGTGACGCCGCTTCATTGGCATAAAGAATGATGCCTGCTTCGTCAAAAATAATAATGCCGTCCTGATAGGACAATGGCGTATACAGTTCAGCTTGATTTTGCTGTGGCACAATCATTGCCATGTAGGTCGTCTCTGCCAATACATCGGAAGCCGCCATAAGCGGCTCTTCCGTATGAGGCTCTAAGCCGTTATGAAGCATAGCAATACCACCGATGCATTTACCGCCGTTATCCACAATGGGAAAGGCCAATAAGCGTGCCAATTGCCCGTGTTTTCGTTCCATAAAGCCTTTAACCGAACGGCCCGTATGCAATAAATCTTGCCAAAGACCGACTTCATAAGGTTTCAATAAACGGATATCCGGCATAATCTCAGCCTGTGGCCAATCTTTGATATGGCCAAAAACAAGAATCTGCTCGTCCTTAGCCATAGTAAATACACAAACGTCCTGTTGCGGTAGTGAGGCGGCAAATGGCAGTAAGCGAACTACATTACGCATTAAACGCTGCTGCGGTTCGGATAAATCCGTATGCAGTTTTAATGTATCCCGCACTTCACTGTCCTGTAATTTCATAACCATAAGTACCGCTCCTTAATTTAATTATATCGGCATAGATTTCAAAGGTGGTGTTTGGCCCAATGGAATCGATGGTTTTGCATTCAAATGTAAGTCGGCAAATTTGCCGGCTAACGACATATAGTAAGCGCGACAGCCAATCATAGCCGCATTGTCGGTAGCCAAAATGGAGCTTGGTCGATAGAAGGTTAACCCTTCTTTTTCACAAGCCGCGGCTAAAGCATCTTGTAAATGACGGTTAGCAGAAACACCACCGGCCAATGTTACTTTAGTTTGCCCCGTAGCATGAGCCGCTTCGATTGTCTTTTCAACCAATACATCAATGATAGCTTGCTGAAAAGAAGCGGCCACATCTGCTTCATTAATGGCTTCGCCTTTCTGTTTAGCACTGTTAAGGTAATTTAGAACAGCCGATTTCAAACCACTGAAACTGAATTCAAAATTACCTTTTTCCTGCAAGGCTTTGGGAAACTCAATAGCTGTCGGATTCCCATCGGCCCCTACCCGTTCAATCTGAGGGCCTCCCGGATAGGGATAACCCATGACACGAGCAATTTTATCGAATGCTTCACCCGCTGCATCATCACGAGTTTGACCGAGTACTTCAAATGTTTCATAGTCTTTAACTACCACAAGCATGGTATGACCACCGGATACAACAAGACTTAAAAATGGCGGTTCTAAATCGGGATGAGCCAAGAAATTAGCAAAAATATGGCCTTCCATATGGTGCACACCGATTAAAGGAATATCTGTAGCAAAGGACAAGCCTTTAGCCGCGGCCACACCAACTAATAAAGATCCTACCAAACCGGGGCCATAGGTAACACCGATATGATTAATATCTGTTAATGTTACGCCCGCATCAGCCAAAGCTTGATCAACTACGGGAATTACCTGCTCTATATGATGGCGAGATGCAATTTCAGGTACCACGCCGCCAAATTTTTGATGAATCGGCACCTGACTGGATATAACATTGGATAATACTTGGCGGCCGTTTACCAGCACAGCCGCTGATGTTTCATCACAACTGCTTTCGATGGCTAGGGTATATACTTTCATACCGAGGCCTCCTCTTCTTTTATTAATGACATAATGTACGCATCTTCCACGGGGTCTGTGTAATAACCCTTGCGTAGGCCTTTTACGGTAAAACCTAAACGGCGATACATAGTAAGGGCCGCCACATTGGATATACGCACTTCTAAAAATATTTCGTTCATACCTTTTTTGAACAATTCTCTGATTAATTTACGAGTCATCATGGCGCCGTAACCGTCACGACGGTATTCGGGTGCAATAGCGATATTCGTAATCTGCCCTTCGTCGAGTACCAACCAAGCGCCGGCATAACCGATAACTTTATCGTCTACTTCGATAACCATGTACATACGCTGGTCCGTTTCTGCCAGTTCCGTTTCAATAGCTTCCATAGACCAAGGGACTGAAAAACAGGCTTTCTCAATTTCAAAAATAGCTTCCGCATCATGAGCCTCGGCTCTACGCAAATTAATCATGATTTTTAACCTCATCGGCTAACGCCGTAGCCGCTTCGGTAACAACAACCGTTGGATTCGGTACCTTGCCGGCAGCAACCAACTCAGGATGTTTCGCATCCCAAACAACTTCGGCTTCGGAGCGACGAATATAATACGGCACCACATGAGCCGCTTCATCCGGCGCCTCAGCTAAGAAACGGGGCATGGCAGCGAGCAACACACCTGACGCCTTAGGAATCCGTAACGCCGGCGAAGCCAGTTGCAAATTAGGTCCGTAATCAGCCAGGGTATGTCCGAATTTAATGATACCGTCACCGGCTAAGATAACCGGCTCATCAAGCGCCGCTAAGGCTTTAAGTGCTTCATCGCGAGTTTTCACCGTAGGCTCTTGTTCGCATACTAACTTTCCGTTTACCCAACGATAACGACCTTCGTAAACATTCTTCTTTTGCGCATCGACCATAATGGCCAAGACACCGCTAAATTGCCAAAAATTATGAGCAATCCCATCCATGGTCATAACGCCCAGTAACGGAATATTAAGAGCATAGGCTAACGCCTTGGCCGTCCCCATACCGATACGAAGGCCCGTAAAGGAACCGGGACCGATGCTTACAGCGATACCGGTGAGCGCTGTTTTTGCTACGCCGCTTTGTTTAAGTAATAATTCTATATGAGGTACCAACTGTTCCGAGTGCGTGAGACCCGCTTGGACCGTCAATTCACCGATTAGGCGCTGGTCATCCATGACAGCTACGCTCGATACGGCGCTACTCGTTTCAATTCCTAAATACATAGGTTCCTCCAATCTCTAAAAGTTCATCCTCTGAAAGTTCGGCCGTCCGCCATAAACTTAAACGGCTGCCGTCGGTTTCAGCGGTTAAACTGATTTCTAATACTTCTAACGGTAAGGCATCAGGAAACTTATCGGCCCATTCAACGATACTCAAGGTATCCTCCGTAAATTCCCCAAAGCCGATATTTTCAAGCTCCGATTCATCATCGAGGCGATACACATCAAAATGATATAACGTACCGTTCATCGTCTCATATGTATTCACTAAAGCAAAAGTTGGGCTCGTTACTTCCTCCGTAACGCCAAAACCTTCTGCAACACCTTGTGAAAAATGAGTTTTCCCCGTTCCCAAATCGCCGATTAACGCCACACATAACGGTCTACCCTGCTGTGCCATCGTGGCCATAAAACGGCCTAATTGACGCCCTAAGGCTATCGTATCATCTACGGTAAGAGTTTTACATGCCATTACCGCTATTTTATTCTGAGAAGCAATAGTTGTCATTGCCGTCACTCCTTTTTAAAATGGTCATACCCTTTGGCTTCTACTAATTCCTCTTTTCCGTCAGCAGTAGTAAGCCATACTTCACCGATGCCCGCCACTACACGGCCAATACAGTGAATCTGAGGGTGTTTTTTTATGTCTTCAGCTAAACTACTCGGCACTGTGCCTACGAGCTGAAAATCTTCACCCCCATAAAAAGCCCAAGCTAAGGGATGAGTTCCTAATGCCTTAGCCGCCTCAATTAATTCATTGTGAAGCGGTATGCCCGTTTCATCAATCAACAGATTAACCTTCGATGCTTTCGCAATTTCATTCAGTTCGCTGCCAAGGCCGTCACTAATATCGTTAAGCGAGGTAGCTCTATGTTCACGGAGCCAATTACCTAAAGTAACCTGTGGTTCCGGGCGTTGATGAACTTTTTTTATACTATTAAAGCCCTCAAGGTCCGCTAATAAAGCGGCCAATCCGGCTGCCGAACTACCGATTGTATTCGTAACAACGACTAAATTACCCGCTTTAGCGCCACTGCGAAGAACAGCTTCACCGGCCGGTACTTCGCCGACTACGGTCACATTAAGTACCAAAGGACCTTTAGTGGTCACCGTATCACCGCCTACAATATTTACGTCGTAGGTATGGCAGATTGTTTTAAAGCCTTCATACACCGCTTCCATATACGCAATCTCTGTATCAGGCGGCATAGCGGCAGCAATTACAGCCTGCCGAGGCGTACCGCCCATGGCCGCAATATCACTGATATTAGCCGCCCCTAAGCGATAGCCCACATCATAAGGGGCTGTCGTTTTATCGGAAAAATGTATACCTTTTACCATCATATCCGTCGTTATGAGTTGGTCATAATCGTGAGTCGTGCGATACACCGCACAATCGTCACCGATGCCGCACACAATGGTTTCAGGATTTATGATTGTATTTGATTTTATCGTATCAATAAAGCCAAATTCGCCACGTTCGGATACTTTCATCGTTCTCCCTCCGTAGGTAACTCATGTTCGAATCTTATTTATTATAGCATATTTTTATACGCAGTGCGTATCATCAGTACGGTTTATTAGTAACGATAAGCACCTTTTAGTAACAGTCAAATTGAACCCAATAAAAAAGCAACGGCTGTACCGAACTACGCGATACAGCTGTTGCTTACATTGAGTGATTTATGTCACTGCCTTTATTTTACAATTTGTTGTTCCATGCGCCCCATAGGTTCGCTCAGATCATAACCGCCGTACAGATTGACAGTCTTACCTTCGACCAATAGCTGTACTTTTTTAACATTGTCAAAGGAGGTAGCCGTATTGATGATGGATGCCAAACGAAGCTGGGCACTCAAACCATCTACCTGGCCGCCGTCAAGGAATTGTTTAGACAAATTAATCTTCGCCAAACCGTCTTTAATGTTTACGTCTTTGACTTCAACATTTTTAGGAAATACGGGATAGCTTTGACGGCTGTCTTCATCAAAGAGGAATGAAATCGCGTATTTCAACGTTTTCTTATCACTGTCTACCGTAATTGTCTGAGGGCGTACGCCTCTACCGTCATCACGGGGTACATAAATAACCATTTGGGCCATTTTATCTGTATTAGCGTTGCTCTGAGATTTAGACGTGCTTGAGCTTGCTACAGCCTGGTTATTACTAAGTTCGGAACCGCTCGCTGTAGGACTGCACCCGGCTACAACTAACACCATAACAGCTAAGAGGGTTGTAACAAATAATTTTGCATTACGTATCATATCACTTACCCCCTAAAATAACTTTCAATACCTGCTGCCACTTCGTCAGCAAATTGTTGTTGTACATCGGCTTTTTTCAGAAGTGCTTCTTCCTTAGGATTGGAAATAAAACCTAATTCCAAGAGAATAGCCGGCATGAGAGAACGACGCAATACATACAAGTTACCCGGTTGGATACCGCGGTCACCGGCAAAACCGGATTCATCGGCAATTTTTGCCTGAATGCGTGAAGCTAACCGTGTATCATACTGAGTTTTATCATAGTAGTATGTGGAAATACCACCTACATTCGGATTGCTGAAGGAGTTGATATGAACACTTACGAAGATATCGGATTTATTAGCCGTCCCCACATCAACACGAGCCTGTAATTCATCAGGGCCGGAAGCATTCGGGCCGTATACGTCCACGTCAGTAGTACGAGTCATATTAACCTTAGCTCCTTTAGCTTCCAAGGCCGCTTTCAACTTCTTGGAAATAGCTAAGGTGATGTCCTTTTCCATCGTCCCGTTAGGTCCGATAGCGCCGGGATCACTACCGCCATGACCCGGATCAATGGTAATTACTTTACCGGCAATACCGCCACTGGTGCGATAGTCGATTGTCACAGCTTTAGGCTGACTGGCCGTTGCGATGACGGTCGGCTTTTTAGGTGTTGTAGTGGCTGTTGCCTTAGTATTGGTTGTTTTAGTGGATGTATTCTTAGTCGTTGTTTTTTTGTTTGTTTTTACCGTAGCACTGTTGGTCGCCGTATTTTTAACATTCTTATCGGAACCGTAATATACGCTGCGCGGTGCTACCCCTTTTTGCTGAATATCAATGACCATACGATCGGGACGATTGTTGGCTTTATCTTTTTTTAGGGAAAACACATTTACATCGCCTACATCAATTGATTTAGGTGTGTTTAACACAACATTAACATTCTTGCCGTCTTGCGATAATTTCGCATTAGTTACGATATTCTTATCCATCGTAATCGACGTATCATCGGTTTTAAGTTTTACATTTTTAAGTTGTACGGTTGTGGTAGTACCGGCTTTATTAATAGAAGCCGATGCTTCAACCGGTGCTGTCAAACTAAGAACGACACGTACAAACGGAATTGGTGCATCAGAACGCGTTACCCAGGTCACATCTGTCACATCTGCCGCTCTGACGCTCATAGCCCATAAAGGCAAAATCATTACTGCCATTACTAAGGCAAACCATATTTTACGCAACAATCTCACTCCTATCAATGGCCACACACTACAATGGCCGGTCAAACTATCTCTAAATATCTTTGTGTTCGTTTTTATATACCCATAAGCAGTACAAAAAGCCTAACTATCGGCTTAAAGCCTTGGGCATGTTTACTTAATTATACCACAAGATTTCAGAGACCCCTTGATTTTGCTGCATTTTCACATATCATTCACAAAACAAACATACGCTCCCCCTACTCTCAAAGCCTATATAGAAGGGTTTCGAAGAGTAACGAGGAGCGTATGTTCTTATTATGAAATTTTAAATTTTTACTTGACAAGATTTCTTAATATGGAAAATTTATTACTTAAAAGTCAATAACAGCGCATGCAATTTGATTTTTGTAACCATAGCTAATATTAACGTTCCGTTGTTACCTGCCAAGTATTGCCATCCGTGTGAATACGAATTGTGCCCTGTGTATCGGTACGATATACCATTACATTTTCGGCTGCTAGACGCTGTAATGCTTGTGAAGTAGGGTGACCATAATCATTGTGTAAGCCTACGGAAATAACAGCTTTTTCGGGACGAACAGAGCGTATAAAGTCCTTTTGAGATGAGCTTGCACTGCCATGATGACCTACTTTTAATATGCGACTGAATAATTTAGTATTTTCTTCCTTAATCAGTTTATTTTCTTCAGCTCTTGATGCATCACCGGTAAATAACATAGAAAATTTACCAAATACAAGCTTACCTACAATACTATTATCATTAGGATCCGGTTGGCCTTTTTTATCCATAATATACTGACCTTCTTCCGGTGCGTACACAACAAACTGAGCATCTTTACCTAAATCAACAGTCATTCCCTTATATAAACCAATTCGTTTTAAATTTTTCTTATCCGTATCTTTTGCATATGTATTATACACAGAAGTTTTATATTTCATACCATTATCATACACATGTTCAATAGGAATCCCTGCATCAATAAGTGCATGAAAGCCACCTAAATGATCTGAGTGCGGATGCGTAATTATTACGTTTTTTAATGACTTCACATTGTACTTCTTTAATTGAGCCACAAGGCTGTCACGATGATCTACATCACCTGTGTCAATCAAAGTATATTCATCGCCCACTTTAATAAGATGTGCATCCCCTTGACCGATGTCCAAGGTATACACGTCAAGGGTACCGGAAACCGCCGAACTGCTACCACCGGAATTAGAGGAACTATTACCAATGATATTAGAGCCTGTTTCAAGAATTTTATTAAAACTATCCCCGATTGTCGTACCGGAAGCAGCACTGCATCCGGTAAGCGCGAAGAAACTTACTAAAAAGGCAAAAACTATGGCTAAATATTTTGCCCAAAATTTATTATTCAATTGCATACTTCACCTAACAAATTAAAACACCAAAAGAACAATGTTACCATAACTATGAGTAGCTAAAGATCAGTCGTTATTTAGCGGCAGCTATTCTCTATGAACTACCGCTAAATAACGGATTATTGTTTATTCCACATCAAAATCTAATAATTCAGTTATGGTATATGGCAACTGACGGCTTACTTCAGACGGCGTGTAACCGAAGTTTCTATCCTCGTAAAGAGCATCTGCGGCCGCGCCATGGAGATATACCCCGGCCATAGCCGCTTCCAATTCTTCGAGGCCCTGGCCTAAGAGCCCGGCAATAATACCGGTTAAGGTATCACCCATGCCACCGGTGCCCATACCTTCATTGCCGCTATAATTTACCGCCACAAGCCCTTCCGGTGAAGCGACTACGGTCGGCGCCCCTTTAAGAACTAAAACAACTTTGTATTTTAAAGCAAATTGACGAGCAATTTCTACACGATTTGCTTCAATTTCTTCCACGCTAAGCCCCGTTAAACGAGCAAATTCACCGGGATGCGGTGTTAAAATGGCCGGGAAATCGCGCTTAGCAAATTCGTCGCCTATAGTATCCATATTGCCGATTGCCCAAAGTGCATCAGCATCGATAACAAGTGGCGCATCCGTAGTTGTTATAAAGGTTTTAGCAAGCGTCATACTTTCTTCACTGCGACCAAAGCCCGGTCCGATAGCAACCGCTTCTTTTTCAGAAGCATGCATGCGTAAATGCAATAAACTGCCGAACGATCCGGTTAACACTTCCGGCATGATTTTAGATTGTAGCATTTTTAAGCAATCCGATGGCACTACAGCTGTTATTTTACCGGCACCGGCGTGTACCGCTGCTTCCGCTGCCAAAAGAGGTGCCCCAATCATACCGTCAGAACCGCCGATAATCAATGTATGTCCATTGGTACCTTTATGAGCGGTTTCTTCCCGTTCCGGTAATAAAGCGGCCACTAAATCCGGTGTAATCAATTCGGTTGGGTAATTTTTGTTTTCATCATCCAGTAAAGCCATTTCCCGGGAAAAGCCAAGACCTTTAACCGCAATATTACCACAATAGGAACGGGCCGGATATAGTAACATACCAATCTTAGGCGCTCCAAAAGTAACAGTTATATCCATGGCCATCGTACCATTGGCAACAGCCCCGGTATTGCTGTTCATGCCGGACGGAACGTCAATGGCTACCAACAAAGTATCGGGATAGGTTTCTACATGAGCTTCTATGCGATCCAAGATTTCCTGAATAGAATCGCGTAATTCGCCGGTTAAACCGGTACCTACCAAACCGTCCACAATCACATCGGCCGCTTCGAAAACATCGCCGTCTTCAATTGTTAAAACCGGAATTTCCAAAGCATCAATAGCCGCCATCTGTTGGTCAAAAAGTTCTGAAGCATGACTATCATCATTGGGGATAACAATACGAACTTCATGACCCCATTCTTCCAACTGTCGAGCCGCCACCAAACCATCTGCCCCATTATTGCCTTTACCGGCAACAATAACAATCTCTAGGGGTGATTCAATCTCTTCAAATGCTTCCACAATGGCTTCCGCCACACCACGACCGGCATTTTCCATTAATACCGCTAATGGCAGACCGCCTTTTTCAACAGCCCATTGATCGATGAATTTAGCCTCTTCCTTCGCTAAGATACGCATAGTAGCTCCTTTCTACATAAAATAAATATCGTCGATGACTTTATATCTTCTTCTAAGTCATGACATCTATAACACCGCTTTTATATAAGCGGGTTAACACTGCAAAATACTAACTTTTTAGAGTACTACTACCGTAGCCACTGCATAGTCTCGGCAATGGCTGATAGATAGTTGCAGGGACGTAAACCCTTTTTGATCGAATATATCTTTAAAAACACCGTTTAACCGTATAAAGGGTCCTCCATATTCATCGCGTAGAATCTCTATGTCCTGAAAAGTCCCCTGCCTGAAGCCAATGCCTAAGGCTTTTACAAACGCTTCTTTAGCCGCATACATACCTGCTAAGGAAGCCGCCTTTTGTTTCCCGCGACTTTCGGCATAGGCAAGTTCATGAGCGGTGTAGACTCTTTTGGCAAAAGAGTCTTTAGCCACGGCTTGTTCGATGCGCGCGATTTCAATAATATCTGTTCCCAGTTTCATATTTCATCAACCTTCGTAACACATTGTTTAGCTAGAATGCCATTAAATTCGCCGTAATTACAATAGTTCGTTGTAGCAGCAATAGTTTACTGAAGCTGCAATCGTTCAACTTTGACTGCGGTTTAACTTCAAAGAAAAAGCTCCTGACAAGCAGGAGCTTCACTATTAACCTCGCAAAGAACGAATCATTTCACTACGATCGTTTGCACCGAATACAGCCGAACCGGCCACTAAAATATCAGCGCCCGCTTCACGCACGAGTGGTGCCGTTTCTAAATTAACGCCGCCGTCAACTTCAACAACAGCTTTGGTATTTTCATAATAAGCAAGTAATTTTTTTGCCTTCTGGATCTTACGAACCGCATGAGGAATAAAAGACTGCCCACCAAAACCTGGGTTAACGCTCATAATTAATATCATGTCCAAATCGGACGCTATATCTTCCAGCATTGATACCGGTGTAGAAGGATTCAAAGAAATCCCGGCTTTCATGCCATGAGCTTTAATTTCCTGTACTAAGCGATGCATATGCGGTGTCGCTTCCGCATGGAATGTAAAATACTCCGTACCGATATCGGCAAATGTTTTCACATAATCGGCAGGATTGGTCACCATCAAATGAACATCAAACGGTAACTTTGTATGGGCACGCAATGCCTTAATTACCGGTGCACCAAAGGTAAGATTCGGCACAAAATGACCGTCCATAATATCGATATGCAATAAATCAGCGCCACTTGTTTCAACGCTTTTAATTTCTTCCTGTAAACGCGCAAAATCTGCGGATAACATAGAAGGGGCAATCTTTACCATAATTTCACCATTTCCTTTGACTGCGAATTTCATCGCGAATGACTAAGTACGATTCATAACGCCCCGCCCCTATCCGACCGTCTGCAACAGCGTCTTTGACGCCACATACAGGCTCATGCTCATGATAGCAGGGACTGAACTTACAACCTGATTCAGCCGCTAAAAATTCAGGATAAAGCGACGGCAAGCGTTCCTCTGAAATCTCACTGAAATCGATAGCACTAAATCCCGGTGTATCCATAATAAAGGAGTCTTCATCCAAACTGTACAGCGATGCGTGACGAGTTGTATGACGACCTCTCTTTATTTTATCACTTACTTCACCGGTTTGAAAAGCAAACGACGGTTCAATAGCATTTAAGAGACTGCTTTTACCTACACCGGATGGTCCGGCAAAAGCACTTACTTTGTGATGAAGTTGTTCTCGCAAAGTATCAAGGCCTTCACCGGTTCGGGTAGAGGTTTCAATCACCGTATACCCGATGCGGCGATATAACTCGGCCAGTGCTAAGGTATTTTCATCACGAAGATCACATTTATTAATACAAAGTACTAAAGGAATATCGGCATGTTCAATCATAATGATTAATTTATTAAGCAATAATTCGTTAATATCCGGCTCATGAGCCGCTACTACCAAAATAACCTGATCAAGATTAGCTACATGAGGCCGCTTCAGTTGATTGTGGCGCGGTACAATGGCTTCAATCGTACCGGCCGGGTCAAAACTGACACGATCCCCTACCAAGAGGGAGTAGCGGCCCTGTTTCAGACGGCCGCGCACTTTACATTCGTGAACCTCGCCATGCTCATCTTGCACGTAAAAATAACCATTCATATTTTTTATTACAATGCCTGTATTCATAGTCCTCCTATAATGTTTGATCTTGTACTAAAGCACCGTTCAAATATACTTGAATCTGTACGCGGCCCGTGCCGGATACATCTTTAACAATGCGTTCGCCCGGTTGTGCATTGCCGTCAAATACGGTACGGGAACCACTGTCATCACTAACCACAATGCGAACGGCTTGATTAGCTTTACCGGACGGTACCGTAATATCTACCGTACCTTTCGTGACATTACTGTTTGAAGTATTAGCAGCCGGTGCCGCTTTTTTAGCTTCCGCCGTCAACGCAACGGATGTATTGGCATCCAGCGAGCTTCCCGCTTCCGGACTTTGCTGCGTAATTACCGCGGTGTCATCACCGGCACCGCTAATTGTTGCATTAAGGCCTAAAGAAGCTAATGCGTCTTTGGCATCTTTAACTGTCATACCTACTAAATTAGGTAATTCTACTTTCTTACTCTTCACACGGTTTACCGTTACGTCTACGGTAGCGCCTTTAGTTACTTTGGAATCTCCCGGAGGTGATTGCATCAAAATAACACCATCTTCTTTACTGTCATCAGTACCTGCGGAAATCTTACCGATCACGAGGCCTAAGTTCTTGAGTCGCGAACGAGCCTGATCGATTGTCATACCCGTAATATCAGGCATCGTAATATCGCCGACGCCCTTACTTACAACGAGATGAACCGTACGTTGTTCCTTAACCTGTTCATTCGCTTCCGGACTCTGTGAAATAACCTGACCTGCCGGTACATCCGGATTAGATACTTCACTTACCGAAACACGCAAATGATTATCTTCCAGAATATGTTTAGCTACCGTTACTTGTTTGCCTACCACATTCGGCACATCTACAGTGGCATTGCTCCAGAAGTTACCGAAGCTTAAGAAGGCCCACACGAAGGCTAATAAGAAAACGATAAACGCACCCAATAAAATATATTTCTGCGGCAAGCGGCTCAGTTTAGCCATCCAACCTTCTTGCGTCGGTTCACCGCCATAATAAACTTCATCGTCATCATCGGTTTCACCATAGGATGTTTCCGGTACCGGTGTCAACACCTGAGTGCCAAAATCATGAGGCGCCCGTCGGCCGCTGTTACTGTTCACAAAGCCTTGCGACATACGTAACGCGGCTATCATTTCCGTAATATTGCTAAACCGGTCTTCCGGTCGTTTCGCTAAAGCCTTAATGACCGCCGCTTCCAATAAAGTCGGAATACTCGGATTATAACGAGTCGGCGGGATTAAACGTTCCCGTACATGCTTCAAAGCCACGCTGATTGGCGTTTCCCCTTCATAAGGAACGCGGCCGGTTAACATTTCATAAAGCACAGCGCCCAAAGAATAAATATCAGTACTGCCGTTAACCGGTTTACCGCTGGCTTGTTCCGGCGATAAATAATGAGCAGACCCCATAATAGAGTTCGTATACATCATGGTAGTACCGGCATTCATGGCGCGAGCAATGCCGAAGTCGGTTACCTTAATGCGCCCCTGCTTAGTAATCAGCACATTATGAGGTTTTATATCACAATGCACAATCCCCATAGCATGAGCGTGTTCGAGTCCTTCGGCGATAGCAATGGTAAATTTTACCGCATTATCAATAGATATGCGTTCATGACGGGTAATATATTCTTTTAAGGTTTCCCCTTCAATGTATTCCATCACTATATAGTGATAGCCTTGGTCAAAACCAACATCATACATGCTTACGATATTGGGATGACTTAATTTACCGGCTGCTTGTGCTTCGCGCTTAAAACGGGCTACGAAATCATCATCGCCGGCAAAGTTTGAATGTAATATTTTTACAGCCACGGGACGGCCTAATAGCGTGTCTTCGCCTTTGAAAACATCAGCCATGCCGCCAACGCCGATTTTAGATATTATTTTATAGCGATTATCAAGGATTAAACCTTGTAATTTAGTTGCCTTCTCTTTCATGTTCTCACCTCGTTCTTAGCCTATAGTACCAATAACTATGGTTACATTATCGCGAGCCCCTTGATCATATACCAAGTCCATTAAATCTTCAATCAAGCGTTCATCTTTCGGTTCATTCCGAAAGGCCGCTTCAATTACGGCTTGTTCAATATAACCGGTGAGACCGTCAGAGCATAAAAGTATTCTATCGCCGGGCGCTACTTTTTGTACGCCTGCGTCAATTTCTACAACAGGCGACACACCAACCGCCCGGGTCAGCACATTGCGTTGCGGATGTTGCAACATATCATCTGCCTTTAATTCACCTGCTTCATAGAGTGCCTGAACCATGGAGTGATCTGTACTGATTTGAATAAGTCGGTCCTCATGAAATACATATAGACGGCTATCCCCTACATTGGCCCAATATAAATCGCTATCCTTAACATAAGCAACAACCGCAGTTGTGCCCATGCCCTCCAAGGACGGTGTTGCTTTAACTCTTTCATATACAGCTGTATTGGCTTTAGCTACGGACTGACGCAATGTCTCAACCGAAACTTCCTGCCAATTCTGTATATCGCAAGCCAGTGTGTCAACTACCATAGTGCTGGCAATTTCACCGCCTTTGTAGCCACCCATACCGTCAGTGACAATACAAAAGGATTCTCCAATGTAAAAGCGGTCTTCGTTGCGTTGACGCACCAAACCGATTTTACTCATGCCTATACTCTTCATAGGGCCTCCTTTACCTGTGATGCAGATTACTCGCTTTCTTTGTTGGCCTGTTGAATTTTCAACTGACCGCAAGCAGCTTGAATAGCATCGCCCATTTCTTTGCGAACCGTTACGGATACTCCGTAGGAAGCCACAATATTTCTAAAAGCTTCCGTTTGACGGCGCGAAGGTTTAAACAATTTAATATGTTCATTTCCGTTAACCGGAATTAAATTGACATTACAATTTGGGAAGGATTTTACCAAAGCTCCCAATTCGTGAGCATTCTCAATAGATGAGTTAATGCCGTCAATTAAAATATATTCAAAGGTTACACGGCGATCCGTTTTTTCATAATACGTCTTAACCGCCGCCAACACATCTGCTAAATTATAGTGTGCGCCAATCGGCATGATTTCACGTCGAATCTTATCATTCGGGGCGTGAAGGCTCAATGCCAATGTAATCGGAATACCTTCATCGGCTAAGAGATAAATATTTTCTACTACGCCGCATGTCGATAATGTCATGCGACGATAGCCGATATCAAACGCTTCTTTTTCATGCAAAAGGCGAAGTGCATTGATTGTATTCGTATAATTTTGAAGCGGTTCACCGGCGCCCATCACAACGATGGAATGAATCCGTTCTTTTAAAAGGGCACCAAACAATAAGACTTGCGCCACAATTTCGTGAGTTTCCAAATTGCGATACAAACCGTCGGTAGTAGACGCACAGAAAACGCAACCCATGGCGCAACCCACTTGTGAAGATACACACACGGAATTACCGTACTGCTGTTTCATCAATACCGTTTCCACACGATTACCGTCTGCCAGTTCAAGCAAGAGCTTCTTAGTTTGGCCGTCAGGTGTTGTCTTCTCCGTTACGATTTTCGGCACGGAGATAGCACAATTCTCACTAAGCCACGCTCGTAACTCGCCCGGCAATTGTTGCATGTCCGCAAAGTCGAATACGTAGCGTTTATATATGTAATCCATTATTTGCTTGGCTCTGAAACGAGGAAATTTTGCCTCTGTTATAACAGCCTGCAATTCGGTTAGGTTCTTACCCAATAGTTCTATCATAGTTATATCCTTATTCTATGAAAATCATAATCAAATACTTTGAAAATCATATGTTAATAATTTACAGGATGGATAGAAGTCAATAGCGGTATTCAGATACAAATCAAAATATCCGTATCTAATATATATTGGCTATTTAGCCACTAAATTCCTTTAAAAACTATAAATTTCACGTAAAATTTTTATAAAGCTTTACGAAGTCGTGCAATAAAGAATCCGTCCATTTCATCACGATGCGGCCACAAGGTAACCATCGGTCCCTCAGCCTCAAAAGGCAAGAACGAAGACGCATCTTCTAACGTAAAATCAGTATGCGTTTTCAGGAAATTCTCCACTACCGCTTCGTTTTCCCCCTTGTTAATCGTACAAGTAGAATACACGAGGACACCGCCCGGTTTTACCGTTTTGGCGGCCTCGGCAATAATCTGCTTTTGCAATTTAGGAAGTTCCGTCAAGGACTCCGGTGTTTTGTGCCAACGCATGTCAAGTTTACGTTGCAAAATACCAAGTCCCGAGCAGGGTGCATCTACCAGTACCCTGTCAAACTGATTGTACCACGTTTCCGGCATTTGGGTAGCATCTTGCAAGTTAAAATCAGCAATTGTTACTCCTAACCGTTTCGCATTAGTCTCCATAAGCCCTAATTTATGCTCATGAATATCATCCGCCGTAATATGACCTTGATTGGCCATACGCGCCGCTAAATGCATGGTTTTACCGCCCGGTGCCGCACAACAATCGAGAACTTTTTCACCCGGCTGCGGATCTACCACATAAGCTACCGCCATAGACGCTTCATCGGTAAACGTAATTAAGCCGTCTTTTACAAGGGGCGCACTTTCCAGTGAACCGGTATGACGTGTAATATGGACCGCTTCCGGCAATTTTCCGGTAGGTTCTGCCTGCCAACCGGCTTTTTCAAAAGCCGCCATACCGTCAGCCACAGAGCCTTTCAAAGTATTGATGCGGGCCGTCAACTTCGGTCGTTCGTTAAACCAAGTACAAAGCCCTATAGTTTCTTCTTCGCCATACGTCTTGAGCCAATGTTCCAATAACCAGGTTGGCTGATTGTAAATGAAAGCCATGCGCTCTATATCATTTTTGGCAAGTTCGTCAATGCTGTAGCTATCGCGATTGCGAATGAAATTACGAAGCACGCCGTTCACAAAACCATCGAGGCCGCGAGCCATTTTTTTGGCCATTTTAACACTTTCATTGACGGCGGCACTGTCCGGTACTTTATCCATGTAAATAAGCTGATAGAGCCCTAAGCGCAAAATTTCCACTACAATCGAGGATAATTTGCGTAACGGACGTTTAGCGAGTGCCATAATAATGGCATCTAAATAATTGCGACGTCGTACGACGCCGTAGACGAGTTCCGTGAAAAAACGACGGTCTACATCACTTAATTTATTATCGCCCAGCATCTGCTGAAGTACGATATTAGCATAGGCGCCGTCGCGATTAATCTGCAATAAAGCTTGCACCGCCAAACGGCGTATATTAACTTGTGCTGTTCCTTTATCCATTGATTAATTTCTCCACCACTTCTTTAATTCGATCCGTATCAACCCGCGTATTACAGCAAGGTCCGCAAGGTCGTTCATTCAGAACGCCTACTACGGGAATCGGAAATACATCATTCATGCCACTTACCAAATCCCGTTCACAGGCGATGGCAACAATAGCTTTCGGCCGAATATTTTTAATCATCAAACGCGCCAAGGTACCACCGGTTACAACCACGAACTTACAACCGTAAGTATCGGCAATATCCAGTAAGGTGCCGACCTGACACCGACCGCAACGCTTACAGTTATGTACATCAGTCGTTACTTTATGAACACAGTCGCTTTTTTGCAAACAATGAGGTGTTAACAAAAGCAAGCGATCCGCCGGTACTTTGTACAAATTTAACTCAACCAAATGATTAATCAAATCAATCAAAGACTGGCTCACCTTATCCTTGGAGGCTCCCACCACTTTACCGGCCAGGAGGACCAAAGGGAAAAATGCATAGAGCCAGCGATTGCTGATGCGGAGCCATATAGGATGAATCCGCCAGTGATTCGTTGAAGCTAAAAGCATACTGCCCCACATTATCCAACATAATAGCGGGAATATGGCAAGGAGTGTTTCCACCCCATAGGCAATAGGTAAACCTAAGCGATGTAAGCCGGGCCACAGCAAATATGCCAAGGCCGCCCAAACAAGGGTAATGCCGGCAAACACGGCGAAGGTTAATTTAAAATATAAAGGATAACGCCCCAAAACGGGGTGATCCTGCTGTTCTTGATTACGCATTGAAAATGAGTCCTGCCTTTACTTGGTGACCACGACAAAAATCGCCAGCCGACATGCGTTTCTTATTATCCGGCTGAACTTCCAACACTCTCACTGCTCCCTCACCGGCAGCTACTACAAAATCTTGTTCGTTCACTGCCAAAATAGTACCGGCTTTTTGACCGGCCGATAAATTATGCTGTTTCATATCATCCATTGTCAGCGCTTCAGCTTGCCATACTTTTAAACGCTTGCCGTCTAAAAAGGTAAAACATCCCGGTGCCGGATTCAAGCCCCGCACCTGATTTGCCAAAGAAATAGCGCTCTTTTCCCAATCAATAGCACCCATCTCTTTGGTAATTTTCGTAGTATGAGTGGCTTTAGCGTCATCTTGTTTCACCGGCTGTAATTCACCGGCCTGTGCTTTCCTTAAGATATCATTAATGACTTCACCGCCCATAACGGCCAAACGATCAAATAATTCGCCCGTCGTTTCCCCGTCTTTAATGTCGGTTTTCACAACATCCAAAATATCGCCCGTATCGAGTCCGTCATCCATTTGCATAATGGTCACACCCGTTTCGGTATCACCGTTTAAAATGGCCCAATGAATCGGTGCCGCTCCGCGATATTTAGGTAACAAAGACGCATGCACATTGATACAACCGAATTTTGGCAAACGAATGAGCCATGGCGGTAAAATTTTACCATATGCCACTACGACGATAATATCAGGCGCCAATGACTCCAATAGGTTTTGTGCCGCTTCATCACGTAAAGTATTAGGCTGATAAACCGCTACGTCGGCTGCTAGCGCACACTCTTTAACAGGTGGCATTTGAACTTTTTTACCGCGTCCCTTTTGTTTATCCGGTTGGCAAAAAACGCCTACTACTTCATTAGGACCATCAATTAAAGCCTGCAAAGTAGGTACGGCAAAGTCCGGTGTCCCCATAAATACAACTCGTAATGAATTCATGAAAACCTCCTAAACCTCTACTGCTTCACCGGCGGATTTTTTTGCATCCGCTGCCGCTTCCTCCATAACCTCAGCCGCTTCATCTTTTACACGATATGCAGCTTCTACTTTTTCAATAAATAAAATACCGTCCAAATGGTCGATTTCATGCTGAATAATACGCGCTAAGAAACCTTCCGCTTTCAATTTTTTCTTCTTGTTATGACGGTCGATATAATGAACTTCAATGTCTTGATAGCGCTTTACGTCACCAAAATAACCGGGCACACTTAAGCAACCTTCAAGGCCAATCTGTTCCCCATCGCCTTTAACGATTACAGGATTGATGAATTCCTGCAAGCCCGTACCGTCATCAACTACGATAATACGTTTCGACACATTAACCTGTGGTGCCGCCAAACCGACACCGTCGGACACACGCATAGTTTCCGCCATATCGTCTAAAAGCTGGCGCATTTTTTTATTTACAAAATCTACAGGTTCTGCTACCTGTTTCAAGACAGGATGACCTGCTTTAATAATTTCTAATACCATATTGCCTCCTATTAAACGGGATCCACGTCAATTTGCAGTCCCTCTTGTGTAAAAATCCACGATGTATATATATATTCTTTTATTTTCTCTAAATGATTACCCCGCACCATAATCGCTACGCGATATAAATCGCGCACCTTTTTAATGCCTTCCTGATAGGGACCCATCACATCCAGTTCCCCCGGTACGGCAAACGGTTCCAATGCCGCTACTATACGCTCCGCTATGTCCATGGCTTTCGCTTCCTCTTTATGTTGAATACGAAAATGCATCATAGAACCTAATGGCGGATACCCCAGTAGTTCACGCGCTTTTATTTCTTCTTCGTAAAAACCCACATAATCATGAGCCTTACTCTTTATTATAGCATAATGTAAAGGATTATAGGTCTGAATTACAACTTGACCTTTACCGGTACTGCGCCCGGCTCGTCCCGCCACCTGCGTAAGTAAGTCAAACGTCCGTTCCGATGCGCTGTATAAAGGAATATTCAGTACCGAATCGGCCGTTAAAACACCTACTGCGGTTACCCCTTTAAAGTCATGCCCTTTGGCCACCATTTGCGTACCCAGCAAAATATCATAACGGCCTTCACCAAAGTCGTTTAGAATTTGTTCCCCATTGCCTTTTTTGGCTGTCACATCCTGATCGAGCCGCGCTATACGGGCATCGCGGAAATTGCGCTGCAATTCCTCTTCCACCTTCTGTGTGCCGGAGCCGAAGAATTTTATCTTATGACTGCCGCAATGAGGACAAACCGTAGGTACCGGTTCATGATGTTCACAGTAATGACAACGCAATTCTTCACCTTCACGATGGTACACCATGGCAATATCGCAGTGAGGACATTTGATGGGTTCACCACAATCGCGACACATGACAAAAGTACTAAAACCGCGACGATTTAAAAGAATAATCATTTGCTCTTTATTGGTCAAGGTCTGGCGAATTAAATGACTCATAGCACTGGAAAAAACAGAATAATTCCCGTAAACCATTTCTTCCTTCATGTCAATAATCTGTACTTTAGGCAAGGGCTGATGAAAAATTCGATGTTTCAATTCCAGTAAGGTATATTGTCCCTGTTTTGCCAAGTAGTACGATTCAATCGATGGCGTAGCGGACCCCAAAATGAGGGGACAACTATTAGCTTCGGCACGCCAACGGGCTACCATGCGTGCATGGTAACGTACCATGTCTTCCTGCTTGTACGACGTATCATGTTCTTCATCCACGATGATTAAACCGATATCATCAGTGGGAGCAAACACAGCGGACCTGGCACCGATAATAATATGGCTGTCCTTACGTCGTAAGCGCTCCCAGTTATTATACCGTTCACTGATAGTAAGTTTACTGTGAAAAACAACTACTTCGTCACCGAAAGTATCCACGAAACGCTTTACAATCTGATTGGTCAGCATAATTTCCGGCACTAACACGATGGCAATTTTATCTTTAGTCAAACAATCCTTAGCAGCCTTCATATAAATCTGCGTTTTACCGCTGCCCGTTACGCCATGAAGCAAGAATGTACCAGCTTCACTTGCTAGCACAGCTTTTTGAATGGGCTCATAGCATCGTAATTGTTCGTCCGTTAATGGCAAATCCTTGGCTTGACGGGCATCAAACTTCGTTTTTGTCTTACTGTATCGTTCTTCTACGGTAATGCCTTCATAGGTCATAACCTGTTTTATAACGGGTAAAGTAAATCCGTCTTTTTGCAGACTATGAACTGATGCGGTACCCAATTCCTGTAAATAAAAACCAAGTTCCCTTTGACGTTTTCGCTTCGGCGGAATATGTTCCGGCTTAAACCAAGGTTCAACCAGTAACCATTGTTCCTTTGGCCGTTCATAGCTTTTTAATTGCTTTTTATCGATTGTAAATAAACTGAGAGCTTCGGACAACGCACAAAGATAATACTCACTTAAGCGCTTTGCCGTAGCCAGCATTTCAGGCGTAAACCATGGTTCCTTATCCAATACTGCTTGGATAGGTTTAATTTGATACGACGGTACTTCTTCCAGCTCACGATAGCCAATAAGAATTCCTTCTTCACGAGTACGCCCCAAAGGGACAGCTACACGTGTGCCCGGCATAATCGTGCCTAAATGTTCCGGCACGGCATAACTGAACGGACTATTCATTTTTTTAGCCGGTCGATTGATAATAACCTCTGCTACACGCATGCTATCCCTCCTTTGCAATATTTTTTATTATACCATTTTTTTCGATATTTTTAAACAATAGACATGGCGATTCGCATACAAATAATGCGTATTTTGAGTGTGGACTCTAAAAAATTCCCTCCCCGAACTTCGTTAACGAAAAAGTTGCTCGCGGAGGGAATTTACTTTGCCTTTTTCAGGCAATTATTTAATTATTCTTTCGTCAAATCCTTATATTCAGGAACCCATTTAACGGACTTTACTGCACTCGGCACTTCTTCTTTGGAAATTGTTGCCACGTTCTGAGCTACAGCCTCATTAGCTACAGCAATGGCAATCGTTTCAGAAAATTCTGTAAGTTTTGATACCGGTGGAATCGTAGCTGCCCCAGGTTTCGTCACATCAATGATACCGCCTAAGGAATGAGCTGCTTTGGAAATCATTTGGTCTGTCAAAAGTTTAGCTCCGGCCGCAATCGCCCCGAGACCAAGGCCCGGATAAATCAACGCATTATTGGCCTGACCGATGTCATACGTAACACCATTATACGAAACCGGTTTAGCCGGAATACCCGTTGCTACCAAGGCTTTACCATCAGTCCAAGTAATAAGCTGTTCCGCCGTTGCTTCCGCCAGTTCAGTAGGATTACTCAATGGGAAGATAATAGGAAGTGCCGTATGAGCCGCCATTTCTTTTACAACAGCTTCCGTAAAGGCACCGCTTTTAGTGGAAGTGCCTACCAAAATTGTCGGATGAATGGCTTTCACACAGTCTTCAAGGGTCGTTAATTTCTTCGTATCGCCGCCTAAAGAAGCTTTAACATAGTCATTAGCTTCCAATTCACTGCGTTTACGGGCAAACGGTTTTTGTTCCGGTGTTAAATCATCCATATCGTCGAATAAAAGGCCCTGTTTATCTACCAAGTAGAATTTCTTGATAGCCTCTTTACGTGGTACGCCTTGGTCCACATATTCTTGTAAAACACGATTAGCAATACCGCAACCGGCCGTACCGGCACCGAAGCACATGTACACTTGATCTTTTAATTCTTCGCCGGAGATTTTTAAACCACCTAAAATACCGGCTAAAGAAATAATACCGGTTCCTTCAATATCATCGTTGAAAACAGGATATTTATCTTTATAGGCATTTAAAATATTAGCTGCATTGTCGCGACCGAAGTCTTCGAAATGGAGATATAAATTAGGAAATAATTTTTCAACAGTCTGAACGAATTGATCTACAAATTTATAGTACGGTTCACCGCTCACACGTTTATGTTTATTACCCAAATATAACGGATCATCCAATAGTTCTTGACGATTAGTCCCCACATCGAGCACAACCGGCAATACACGCTGTGGGTCCAAACCGGCGGCCG
>NZ_HF986217.1:7000-21267 GCF_000431435.1 Veillonella sp. CAG:933 | reverse complement strand
ATGGCAACACCGTTAAGGCCCCAGTCACCGATACCCAAAATAGCTTCCGCATCGGTTACGACGATTAAATTAATATCACGGCCATAAGCTGCATTTTTCAAAGCGTCTTCCATATTTTCCGGGTTATCAATCGATAAAAAGGCGGAATTCTGCGGAGTCGTATAATATTCGCTGTAATTGCGAATCGTATCGGCAATACATGGGTCATATACAATCGGCAAAAAATCTTCCACATGCTGGCTGAACAAATAGTAGAACAAGGTACGGTTATGGCTAAACACCTTCATTAGGAAATGGCGTTTATCCACATCGTTAGTTTTCATAGACATAGCTTGATATGCTTGAGCGGCCTGCTCTTCAATGGTCTGAATTTTGTCGGGAATCATACCATTTAACTTAAATAGTTCACGTTCTTCAGCACTGAATGCCGTTCCCTTATTCAAAAAAGGGTCATTAATAATATCATATGCATTTTTCATATAAATCCTCCTTCTGAATTACCGCTAATTCAAAAACAAAAAATTACATACGTTATCAGGGTATTATGAACGCCGATAATTGATAAACTAATTCAGTATCAAAACATGCTATATCGATATATTTAAACTTCTCTTCTTTAATTATACAATAAATATTACCACCATGGTCAAACACCTTTTTAATAAAGAAAACAATTTCACAAATTGCATAAAAAAGTATCCGGCAGAGTAAGTAATAATGTCTATCAAAAAAGCAGAGACCGTATCAATGATACAATCTCTGCTCTATAGATTTGAAATTAAACTCAGCTTGTTAAAATATAAGCCATTTAAAACTTACTCTGTTTAATTTCAGATTATTTAATTATAAACCCGCTTCTTTGCGAAGAACATCAGCTTTATCAGTGTGTTCCCAAGGCAAATCAACATCGGTACGACCAAAGTGACCGTAAGCTGCCGTCTGATGATAGATTGGACGGAGCAAATCAAGCATTTCAATAATGCCGGCCGGACGAAGGTCAAAATGTTTCTTAACGAGTTCGCCGATTTGCTGTTCGGAGATTTTACCGGTACCGAAAGTTTCTACCATGATGGATACAGGTTTAGCTACGCCGATAGCATAAGCAATCTGAATTTCACATTTATCGGCAAGACCGGCTGCTACGATGTTTTTAGCTACGTAACGAGCTGCATAGGCCGCACTGCGGTCAACTTTTGTAGGATCCTTGCCGGAGAATGCACCGCCGCCGTGACGAGCCATGCCGCCGTAAGTATCAACGATAATCTTACGACCTGTTAAGCCGGCGTCGCCTTGCGGACCGCCAATTACGAAACGACCGGTTGGGTTAATGAAGAATTTAGTGTTTTCATCAACAAAACCTTCCGGTAATACCGGTTTGATAACCAATTCTTTAAGGTCTGCTTCGATTTGTTCACGGGATACTTCAGGACCGTGCTGCGTGGAAATTACGATGGTTTCAATACGTTTAGGCACGCCGTCAACGTATTCAACAGTTACCTGAGTTTTACCGTCCGGACGAAGGTAAGGCAAAGTGCCGTCTTTACGAACTTTGGTCAATTGACGGGATAAGCGATGTGCAAGAGCAATCGGCATTGGCATGAATTCTTCGGTTTCGTTAGTTGCATAACCGAACATCATCCCTTGGTCGCCGGCACCGATTTTATCAAATTTATCTGCGCCGCCTTCACGAGTTTCCAACGCATCGTCTACACCCATAGCGATATCGGCAGATTGTTCGTCAATAGCTACATTAACGCCGCAAGTATCGCAGTCAAAACCGTATTTAGCACGAGTGTACCCGATTTCGCGAATCGTTTCACGAACAATATGATTAATATCTACATAACAGTTAGTGGAAATTTCACCCACTACATGAACTTGACCTGTTGTTACAAGTGTTTCACATGCTACATGTGCCGTTGGATCTTGCGCAATAATCGCATCAAGTACGGCGTCTGAAATTTGGTCAGCGATTTTATCTGGATGACCTTCCGTTACGGATTCAGATGTGAAAAATACATGTTTTTCAGCCATTTACCCTTTACCTCCATAAAAAAATTCCTCATCAGCCAAGCGATGAGGAATATAACCCCATCTTTCGGCATATACCGTCGGACTTAGCACCTTTTCACATGAATGGTTGCTGTAGCTTCACAGGGCCTTTCCCTCCACTACTCTTGATGAGACAAAAATTACTATTAATTTAATTGTGATAGTTTATATCACTGATTTATTATACTATGGAATTACAATTCTGCCAAGGCTGAAATAATTCGCTTAGCGACATCACTTTTTGTCATAAGTGGCAATTGCATAATTTGACCACCCGGATAAATAAAAGTAACTTCATTGGTATCAACGTTAAAGCCTGCATTTTGTTTGCTTACATCATTAGCTACGAGCATATCAAGATTTTTGTTAAGTACTTTTGATTTGCCGTACTCGATGACATTTTGTGTTTCCGCTGCAAAGCCGATAAGTTTTTGATGAGTTTTATTCGCACCTAGACCTTTCAAGATATCCGGATTCTTAACGAGTTTAAGCTCTAAGGTATCCATTTTTTTGATTTTGGTATCTGCCATGTTCTCCACGCGAAAATCCGCTACAGCTGCCGCCATAATTACGGCATCACAGTTTTCATAACGACTGTTAACGGCTTCTTCCATATCGCGAGCTGAGTCAACAGGCACAAATTCCACGCCATACGGCACCGGCAATGCGCTCGGTGCCGATATTAAAATCGTACGAGCCCCGGCCAAAGCTGCTTGTTCGGCCACAGCGTAACCCATTTTGCCGCTGGAACGATTGCCGATAAAGCGGACCGGATCGATCGCTTCTTGCGTGCCGCCGGCCGTAACAATAACAGTTTTACCTTCCAGCAAATCACTTTTCATCATATGGAAGGACAACCATTCCACAATTTTAGCCGGTTCCGGTAAACGGCCCTTACCGACTATACCGCAAGCCAAGTGACCGCTGTCGGCTTCCAAAATATGCATCCCCAACTCACGTAAGGTTTTCATATTGCGCTGTGTAATCGGGTTTTCATACATATTAGTATTCATCGCCGGACATAAGAAAATAGGCGCTTCGGTAGCCAATAGCTGCGTAGTCAACATATCATCAGCAATTCCGGCTGACATTTTGCCAAGCACATTAGCCGTAGCCGGTGCCACTAAATAGGCATCGGCCCATCGGGCTAATGAAATATGCTCCACATTCCAATCATGTACATCTTCAAACATTTTAACAGCCACCGGATGGCCGCTGATTTCGCCGAAAGTCATAGGTGATACAAACTTGGTGGCGTTTTCTGTCATAACGACTTTAACTTCCGCTCCCAATTTACGTAAGCGGCTAACCACCTCTACAGCTTTATAGGCAGCAATACCGCCCGATACGCCTACAATTATGTGTTTATTTTTCATCCTCTGCCCCTGTTGGAATTAAAATTTAATTATTTAATACCGTCTTTGGTACGTGTAAAACCGATTTTATCTTCCGCAATTTCATGTAATGCTACCGATACCGGATTATCTGTATCGAGACCGGACACTAAAGCATGATCACCATCGGTAAGCTCACGAGCACGTTTCGCTGCCAAAGTAACCAAAGTGTATTTACTGTCTACATGTTTTTCCAAGTCCTTTAATAAAGGTTTTACCATCATAACGCATTACTCCTTTTTCCCACCATACTGTTTATAAATGTACTGGATTTTTTCTTTATTTCGTTTAATTTTGCAAGCTTCAGCCCGTAAAATAGACGCAACTTTTTCAACCGCATCGGGCAACACATCATTTACTACGATATAGTCATAGCGGTGAGCCAACGCAAGTTCCGAACTGGCTTTCGATAAGCGCTTATCAATGACATCGGCCGCATCCGTCCCGCGATCGCGCAAACGATTCGATAAAATATCTAAAGACGGCGGTACGATATAAATAAAAACGGCTTCGCTAAAGCGCTCCTTAACTTGCATAGCACCTTGAATATCAATTTCCAAAATAACGCTCTTACCTTCTGACAACAAGTCCATTACATGTTGTTTTGGCGTACCGTAAAAATTGTCGTACACCTGTGCATATTCAAGAAATGCATCTTCTTTAATTAAACGCTGAAACTCTTCTTTATCTCTAAAAAAGTAGCTAACCCCTTCTTCTTCACCGACACGGGGTGCACGAGTTGTCATCGATACGGAATATACAAGATTAGGCATTTGCTGGCGAAGGGCCGCACAAATTGTGCCTTTACCCGCACCCGAAGGGCCGGATAAGACAATTAAGATTCCTCTATCCGACATAATAACACCTACGCTTCCGTTGTTTCAGACGGTGTAGCCTGTACAATACGATGTGCTACGGTTTCCGGTTGGATAGCGGATAAAACGATTTGACCGCTGTCCATAACGAGAACGGCACGAGTCTTACGACCATATGTGGCGTCAACGAGCACGCTCTTTTCGCGAGCATCTTGAATCATTCGCTTAATAGGAGCCGATTCAGGACTGATAATCGCAATGAGGCGATTTGCTGAAACCATATTACCAAACCCGATGTTTAAAAGTTTTGTATTCATACTTAGTGACTCCTTACTCTACTACCTACTCTATGTTTTGAATTTGCTCTCTTATCTTCTCTAATTCACATTTCAATACTACAACGCGGTCAGTAATTTCTAAATCAGATCCTTTTGATCCCATCGTATTTACTTCACGATTCATTTCCTGTAACAAGAAATCTAATTTACGGCCAATCGGTTGATTCTCTTTGAGTGTGTCTTTTAATTGTACCACATGTGAGCCAAAACGTACAATTTCTTCTGTAATATCTGTTTTGTCACTCATAATGGCTACTTCCTGCAAAAATCTATCCATGTTGATATCTAAATCAGTTTTAGCCAAGGTTGCTTCAATGCGTTGCTGCAAACGTGTTTCATATTTCTTTACAGCTGCTGTTTTGTTGGCATCTACGGCATTTAACACATCTTCCAGTTTGGTAATACGACTTTCGATTTCGTTTGCTAAATGTTCCCCTTCGGCAGCCCGCATGGTTATTACGCCGGTGAGAGCATCACCTAATGCCTTCAAAGCTGTTTCTTGAAGCTTCGATTCTTCAAAAGGAACATCTTCTAAAAGAAGCCAATCCTGAGATACGGTCATCATATCTCGCAAGGCCACTTTCTTAATATCTTGAGCAAAACCGTTTTTTACCAAAAACTCGCGAATCTGCAATGCCAATGATTCATTCACGGTAAAAACTTTTTCCCGATCCCGTGTATTGCGTAGCGAAATATTGACTTCCACTTTGCCGCGTTGCAATACACTTTTAATCTGACGGCGCAGCTCATTTTCAAAAAAATTCAACGTGGACGGCATATTAATATGCAGATCCAAAAACCTTGAATTAACCGTTTTTATTTCAACCGTAATCTGTAATGCCTCATCAGCGGCTATACCACGACCGAAGCCCGTCATGCTGTTCATAATAAAATAGGTCCTTTCCTTTAATTTTCGTCAATTTTCCTTATTTTTAGATTATTTTCTTATTGTTTAAATTTTAACATGTTAGGCCTATAGGGTAAAGCGTTCAAATAGGTCATAAGTGTGATATACTTAAATAATAAGTATGTTTAGTAAAGGAGCAATTTATGAATTTAGATGGCTTAACCTTAGCCGTTTTGACCAAAGAACTTTCCGATCAATTAGTGACCGGTCAAATCCAGCGGCTATTACAAATAGATAAAACCACAATCGTTTTAAAAGTTAATACTCACCAGGGTAATAAAGACCTGGTTATTACGGCCGGCAATTTACCGGCTTGTTATCTCAGCCACGGCATTACGGATTTACCGAAAGAACCGACTGCGCTTTGCATGTTTTTACGCAAACATTTGGAAGGCGCTCGTATTACGGCAATCAAGCAATTGAACGGTGACCGAATTCTGCGTATCAATGCAGACAAGCTGGCACTTGACGGTTCCCTTATTTCAAATCGGATTTACATTGAGCTAATGGGCAAATATTCCAACTGTATTTTCGTTCAAGACGGCCAGATTCTGGAAGCACTCATTCACGTTACACCGCTCATGAACCGCGAACGTTCCATCGCACCTAAACTCACTTATGAGTTACCGCCGAACAGCGAACGGGGCAGCCTTTTTGAGTTCAGCAACGAAGAAATCGGTGAATTACTTCACAACTTCGGTCAAGGCACCGTAGCCGAAACAATTCGTCGTATTTTTAACGGTTTCGGTCCGGCTCTATTAAAAGAGGTGTGTTATGAAGCCGGTGTAACCGAAAAAACGGAGTTCACATCACTCGCTGCGGAACAAATTACATCTCTTGCAGCGGCTCTCATCAATTTAAAAACGGCTATTAATGATGCCAAGCAATTATATGAATACGAAAATGCGAACCATAAAAAGTTTTACAGCCCTGTGCCTCTTACCTATTTATTGGCGCAAGGGGGTCAGTTAACGGCTACCTACGATTCCATCTCACAACCGCTTGAAGTAGCCGTTGTAAAACAAGGTGGCATCAATACGACCACTCGTGAATTGGAACGAACTTTAGAACAAGCTATCAAAAAAGAAGAACTCCGTCACAGTAAGATTGAAGCGGAACTTAACGATAGCTCCAAAGCCGATGAATATAAGGCGTTTGGCGATTTATTGATGATTAACGCCTATCGCGATACGCAATATGAACCAAATATCACCTTAGACAATATTTTAGTAAACCCCGTTGAACCGATTACCATTCCCCTCGTGCCGGAATTAACCGTTGTAGAGAATGCGCAAAACTATTACAAACTCTATACGAAGTTAAAAAATCGTAAACAAAGCGGTTTATATCAATTAGAGCAAAGTAGTCGTCGCATTGACTATCTTCAGTCCGTTTTATACAGTTTAACCATTGCCGACAGCAAGGAAACGGTTCAAGAAATCTACAATGAATGTGAACAGGCCGGGCTTTTGAAAAAATCTAAAAAGCCGATTAGTTATAAGGCACCGAAACATAATTTCATGCATTTTCAAATTGACGGCGGTGAAATTTTCATCGGTCGAAACAATCAGCAGAATGAATATTTAACCCATCGTTTCGCCAAGCCTGATGATATGTGGTTTCATACTTTGCAGGTACAAGGCAGTCATGTTATCTTACGCACCCAAGGTGGCGAACCAACCGATGAAATGCTTACCTTAGCCGCCCGCTATGCCGCCTATTTCAGCCGGGCTCGCGAGTCCTCTAAAGTCGCTGTCGATTACACCCCGGTTAAATTTATAAAAAAACCACCGGCATCGCCATTAGGCTTTGTTATTTATACGAATCAGAAAACAGCGGTAATTGACCCGAAAGAACCGGTATTAAATAAAGAAACGAATCTCTACGAATAAGCAAAAAAGCTCTCAGGAAATCCCCTATACCAAGTATAGCAAGGATGCTTCCTGAGAGTTTCTTTATTTAATGCTTACAATGACCGGCATTGTCAACAAAATCGCTAAAAATAACGTAATTAATCGCGATTGGATTGTTTTAAGCTTTCGCGGTTTTGGCGCAAGCTTTCCAAAGTTTTTTCCAAATTGTTTTCAATATAACGCATTACATCTTGAGCATATTGAATAGAACTGTTTTTCAATTCTTCGGAAGACTGGTTAGCCAAGGTGATAATTTGGTTAGCCTGAGTCTGAGCCTGTTTAACAAGTTCGCTTTCTTCCGTCAATTTTGCAATATAATCTTTGGCCTGCGCAATCAAAGTATCGGCTTGACGCTGTGCATCTGCCAAAATTTTATCTTTTTCAGCCATAATACGGCGGGATTCTTCAAGCTCCAACGGCAAAGATTCATTAATGGCATCTAAGACACGCATAATTTCTTCTTCTTCAATGACACGTTTGGTGGTCATAGGAATGCGACCACTGGTTTCAATTAAATTTTCCAAATCTTCTAAAAGTTTTTCTGTTTTCATTCTCGCCACTCCTATTAGTACTATTCACTACGATTCGCAAATTTTGCTTCTAACGCTTCTTTTACTGCATCCGGAACTAAGCCGTCAAGACGACCATTAAATCGCGCTAATTCGCGAATTCCCGTGGAACTGACAAATGAATACTTATTATTCGTCATGATAAAAACGGTTTCAATATCGTCATCCAAAAACTTTGAAAATAAAGCTCGTTGGAATTCATATTCAAAATCAGCAAGCGCTCGCAAGCCTCGAATAATCATAATACTGTTTTTTGATTTTGCATAATCAATTAACAGACCTGATGCACAATCCACTTCAACATTAGGTATATGGGCTACGGAGGCTTTAATCAATTCAACTCGCTCATCTTGAGTAAACAAATTATTTTTATTCGGATTAGTTAAAACCGCCACAATCAACTTATCTACAAGCTTACTCGCTCGTTCAAAAATATCGACATGCCCGTTTGTCACAGGGTCAAAACTCCCTGGGCAAATGCCTATACGCACTATATTAGCTCCTTTCAAGCTCATAGGGTACACAATACGTCACCTTCGTATAACCAAAGCGTTGTTCCCTAACAAGGCTCCAACCTTCCGGCAATACAAGCGGTTCGTTTTCATGATGCTCCACAATAAGCATTCCATTTTCTTTTAGTAATTGCTGATTCACGACTACAGCCAACGTTGCGGCCACAAAACCTTGTTCATATGGCGGATCCGCAAAAATATAATCAAACTGACGACCGGCTAACTGTTTAGCCGCCGTTTCAATCGATGTTGGTATCACTTCAACCGCGTCTTCCATATGACAATGCTCAATGTTCGCTTTAATAATTCGAGCTGTCCGTTTATCAACGCATACGGCCAGTGAGGCACCGCGACTGATGGCTTCCAATCCGAAAGCGCCTGTACCGGAGAAAAAATCAAGTACGGTGGACTCAATCAGACCGTAATTAGTCAGTATATTAAAAATACTCTCCCTCACACGATCCTGTGTGGGTCTCGTACTCATCCCTTTCGGAGCTTTCAATATATGACCTTTGGCACGTCCTGCAATAATTCTCATACTTCCCTCTTTATGCCTACACTTGTCTTTTAATTATAGTATATAATGTTCCAAAATAAAAGTACATTCCTAGGGAAAAATTATTATAAGAACATTTCATCTTTCAAGTTGCGCCCCATCAGCTCCATAAGTGCTGTTTGAGGCGATTTTTGATGGTATAAAACTTCGTATAAAGCTTCTGTTATAGGTAAATCCAATTCTTTTGCTTTAGCTATTTCATACACCGTTTTTACGGCAAAAAAGCCTTCTACCACCATATTGGAGTGATTCATTATATAATCCATAGTTTCACCGGCTGCCAATTTCTGACCCGCTGCGCGGTTACGACTATGACGACTCATACAAGTGGTAATCAAATCGCCCATACCGGCGAGCCCGGCATAAGTTTCGCGACGTGCCCCCATAGCCACACCAAATTTGGTCATCTCGTGAAGACCACGTGTCAAAAGAGCTGACTTACAATTATCACCAAGCTTCATACCGTCTGCAATACCGGCCGCCAAGGCGATAATATTCTTCGTTGTGGCTGCCAGTTCTACGCCCGTCATATCTTCATTCACATAGACCCGGAAATTAACAGTACTTAAAGCCTGTTGCACTTGCTCCGCCGTTGGTACCGTTCGTGCCGCTACAACCGTTGCAGCCGGTAAATCACGGCCTATTTCCTCCGCATGATTAGGGCCGGATAAAATAGCTAAATGCTCCGTAATATGGCCTACCACCTCGTCAGCCACTTCGGATAAACGCTTACCCGTCTCTCGTTCAATCCCCTTAGAGCAAATAACTACCGTCGTTTTCTCAGAAATATATGGGGCAAACTGTTTCAGTGTATCACGCACATAAATAGACGGCGTCACAATCAAAAGAATATCACTGTTTTCGGCCACTACAGCCGGTACATGACTGATATTTAAGTTTTCCGGCAAGGCAACACCGGCCAAATATTCTTTATTATCACGATCCGCCTTTAAGCGGGTCGCCTGCTCTTCACGGCGACAGTAAAGCCAAGCCTCATTGCCGGCTTGAGCACTTTTACAAGCCAGCGCAGTGCCCCAGCTGCCGGATCCTATAATTCCTATTTTCATTTAGAATCATCACGCTCCGTCCGTTCAACTTTTAATTCCTGACCGCGCAAAAGACGCATAATATTTTCACGATGACGTAAAATTACGAATAAAGCGGCCACCGTGCCGAATACGATATACCATAAAGGTTCACCGAAGACAACCATCAAAATCGGTACCAACGCGGCCCCTACGATAGAGCCTAAGGACACATATTTGGTAAAGTACACGATAACGGCCCATGTAGCAAAACAAATAGCCGAAATCAAAGGTACTAAAAATATCAACACCCCGAGACCGGTCGCTACACCACGACCACCTTTAAAGCCCAAAAATACCGACCAATTATGGCCTACCATAGCTAAAATGCCACCTAAAAGCATCAAATTCGGTTCCGGCGAAAAAATAGCAACCCCTGCCATACCTTTACCGGCATCGCAGAGAAATACCGGTAAAGCTGCCTTCATGCCCAGTACGCGATACGTATTCGTAGCACCGATATTTTTACTGCCGTATAAACGGACATCTGTATTGAAAAATAATTTACCGATAATTAAACCGCTGGGAATGGAGCCTAAAAGATATGCCACGACTGCCAATCCAATAATAGTCATAGTATCCATTAGTCGTCATCATTTCCCTTCTTACCGCGTAATATCAAGCGAATCGGGGTACCTTCAAAACCGAAGGACTCACGAAGTCTGTTTTCCAAAAAACGCATATAGGAGAAGTGAATTAATTCCGGTTCATTTACAAACAGTATAAAGGTCGGCGGTTTTACAGAAGCCTGTGTCATATAATAAATCTTCGGCAAACGGCCGCTTCTGGACGGTACCGGATTGACGTTCTGTGCATCCGATAATACTTGGTTCAACACGCTTGTAGAAATACGCATGTGTTGCTGTTCCGATACGAATTTAATTAAATCGGCTAAACGATGGATACGCTGTTTCGTCAATGCGGAAGCAAAAAGAATCGGCGCATAACGCAAAAAGCCCATTTCATCGTAAATATCTTCCGTGTAACGGATGGTCGTTTTATCGTCTTTTTCTACTAAATCCCATTTGTTGACTACGATGATAATCCCTTTACCGGCTTCATGGGCATAACCGGCAATTTTCTTATCCTGCTCGGTAACACCATCCACGCCGTCCAATACGAGAACAACGATGTCAGCTCTATCTACGGAACGCAGGGAACGAACGATACTGTAACGTTCTACCGGTGCATCGATTTTTGCTTTACGACGCATACCGGCCGTATCGATAAGCACAAACTTCTGGCCCTCATGTGTCCAATGCGTATCGATGGAGTCACGAGTTGTACCGGCTACATCACTTACAATAACACGGTCCTGACCCAATAAAGCATTTGTTAACGATGATTTACCTACATTCGGACGACCGATTAAAGCTACATGAATAGTATCTTCTTCATCTTCAGCCGTTGCCGAATCAGGGAAGTGTTTTACCACATCATCCAATAAATCGCCAAGGTTCATTAAGTTTTTAGCGGAAATACCGATAGGATCGCCAATACCTAAATTGTAAAATTCATAAATGTTGGCTTCCTGATTTACACTGTCAATTTTATTAACAACCAATAATACCGGTTTACCGCTGGCACGCAAAATATTCGCTACTTCTTCGTCAGCCGGTACGATACCTTGTTTGCCGTCAACGACAAATAAAATAACATCCGCTTCTTCGATAGCAAGTTGCGCCTGTAAACGCATCATTTTAGGAATTACATGACTGTCGGCGGTGATGAATTCAATCCCGCCCGTATCAATCATGGTAAATTCTCGGTTAAGCCATTCCGCATCAAAGTAAATTCTATCGCGCGTTACGCCCGGAATATCTTCAACAATGGAAATTCGTTTATTTACAATGGCGTTAAACAATGTAGATTTTCCCACATTAGGACGCCCTACCACTGCTACTAATGGTTTTGCCATATTGTCACCTCAATTTTTACATAAATTATCACACTATATTGTAACATATATAAAGCAATCCATAAAGAAGGGATAATGCAAAAGGAGCCATAAAGGGCCAAGCCCTTTATAGCTCCTTATATAAGCGCTACGCGCTATTGGTTACAATTATTCAGCGTCGGATTCAGCTGTTGCAACTGGTTCCATTAACTCAGTTAAAGCAAGGCCAAGTTTCTTTTCATCTTTATTAAGAGAAATAACTTTAACTTCTACTTCTTTACCACGAGTCAAGTAGTCTTCTACTTTAGCATTACGCTGTTTAGTGATCTGAGAAATGTGAAGTAAACCTTGGATGTCGTCGTTAACAGCTACGAATGCACCGTAAGCTACCAAACGAACTACTTTACCGGTAAGAACGTCGCCAACTTTGATAGTTTCTTCAGCTACGTCCCATGGGCTCTTAGTCAATGCTTTCAAGGATAAGGAAAGTTTGTTGCTTTCTGCATCAAAGGATTGCAATTTAACTTCGATTTCCTGGCCTACGGACAATACGTCTTCAACGCGTTTGATTTTGTGCCAAGAAATGTCGGAAATGTGAAGTAAACCTTCGATACCGCCGATATCAACGAAAGCACCATAAGGCATAATTTTACGAACAATACCTTTATAGTTATCGCCAACATGAATGTTTTTCAAGGCTTCTTCCAATTTAGCCTGGCGAGCTACTTCCAATACAGCACGACGGGAAAGAACCAAACGGTTTTTCTTTTCGTCGATTTCCAATACCTTAGCTTCGAATTCAGTACCTACTAAGCTATCGAGAGATTTAACGAAGTGTACATCCCCTTGGGAAAGTGGAATAAAACCACGAAGGGATTTAACAGTTACAACAAGACCTGCAGGGATAGCGTCCACACCTTTACAGATGATTGGTTCGTCTTTTTCCTGAGCTTCCTGTACATACTGCCAATCTTCGTCTTTAGCCAAACGAGTGATGGACAAGTAGATAGGATTGTCTTCCTTGATGTGGTTCATAATAACGGCTTTAATCTGATCGCCTTCTTTGAGCACGTCTTTAGCAGAGGCAGGTGCCGGATATGCGATTTCAGTACGATTCAAGGTTGCTTCTGTTTTGTAACCGAAAGAAACATATGCTTTGTCGTCTTCTACGGATACAACAGTACCTTCTACTACAGTGCCTTTCTTAAAGTCTTCTGCCCAGTCAGCTTCGTTAGCTAACAATTGTTCAAATTCATTCATTGTGTCAATGACCTCCTTAATTATCCAGTCGGGTGTCGATGCACCGGCTGTAACCCCTACCGTTTGAACATGGTTGAACCAGTCCAATTGTAATTCAGCAGCGGTCTCTATATGGTAAGTAGTACATCCAACGTCACGACAGACCTCTGCTAATCTGTTTGTGTTGCCGCTGTTCTTACCGCCTACCACAATCATAAGGTCCACCGTTTTTGCAAGTTCTACCGCCGAATTTTGACGTTCTTGAGTAGCTGTGCAAATCGTTTTGAAAACCTTTAGATTTTGAGTTTTTTCCTCTAATATATCTATTATACTTTGAAATTTAAATTGTGAAAAGGTAGTTTGTACAACTACACCCCTATTTTCCACGAAAGGCAGAATTTTAGCTTTTTCTTCAGTTTCTATAACTATGCCTTTGTTTTGTGCCCACAAATTGATGCTAATTACCTCAGGATGCTTTTTTTCGCCTAAAATGACAAGTGACATTCCCGAGTCAATGACTGATTTTGCATCTTGTTGAGCTTTTTTTACATGGGGACATGTTGCGTCCACCACTTTAAGTCCTTTATCGGTCGCTTCTTCATACACCGCCGGTCCCACACCGTGGGATCGGATGATTACCGTGCCGCCGGGAATTTCATCCAGCGAATCCACGGCATACACGCCATGTTCTTCCAAATTGGAAACCACTTGCGGATTATGAATGATAGGACCTAAGGTATAACTGCGCTCTAACTGATCTGATGTGTCTTGAGCCATATTAACAGCTCTCTTCACACCATAACAAAAACCGCAATTTTCTGCAATACGAATTTCCACGCCTGACTCCTTATCGTTTAAAATCCGGATGAGCCGCCCGATAGTCAGCCATAAGACCTTCCAGAGCCACCCTGACTTTATCATTTAATTCGGCAATGGCTTCCGGTGTAGGTTTTGCTTTCGCTACGGGAATCGGTTTACCGATTACGGCAG
>NZ_HF986217.1:4555-6936 GCF_000431435.1 Veillonella sp. CAG:933 | reverse complement strand
TAATAGCCACCGGCAATACGGGTACACCCGTACGAAGCGCCATCGATGCTACGCCGTCATGGAATCGGCCCAACGTATTATCCTTCTTTTGCCGGGTTCCTTCCGGAAAAATGCCGAGCACTAAATTATTCTTTAATAATCCCATAGCATGGCGAATGGCGATTTTATCAACGCCGCCACGTTTTAAAGGAAACGCGCCCAACCAGCGACAAAAGAAATTGGAAATCGGATTTTTAAATAATTCTTCTTTGGCCATAAAGCTTACATGGCGCGGCAGTGCACGCCCTACGATGCACGGATCGTTGTTGCTCTTGTGATTGGGAGCCACAATGACCGGCCCTTCTTTAGGGAAGTTCTCACGACCTACCACATCCGCTTTATAAATCCAACCATATACGACTTCAAAAGCCGAGCGCCATAAACATTCTGAAAATTTATCCATGAATACGCTCTCCTTTACTTTTCTGTTGCCGTAATCAATTGTACCATACGAGCAGCGGTTTCATCAAAAGATAAATTATCAGAATTGATAACTATCGCTTCCGGTACACATACAAGGGGTGATTCTTTGCGATTCGTATCCATTTCATCGCGTGCCATTACACTTTCTTTAATCGTATCCAAGGATACGGATTCTTTATCCGGCGTTTCCAACCAGCGCCGTTTGGCGCGAGCTTCTACGGATGCCGTCAAATAAATTTTTAATTCCGCGTTAGGTAAAACCACCGACCCGATATCACGGCCGTCTAATATAACACCCCCTGCACTGGCCATGGCACGTTGCTGTGCCACTAAAAAGTCGCGAACAGCCTTAATGGCTGCAATTTGTGATACGGCACCGTTTACCTCTTGCGTGCGAATTAAGGACGTTACATCCTCACCATTCACAAACACCTTGAAAGCATCTTCGGTAGGTTCCATGCGTAGCGACAAGTCAGGCAATAAAGCTGCTACCGCCGCCTCATCGGTGGGATTTACGCCGGCTTTTAAAACAGCCCACGTAACGGCCCGGTACATGGCCCCCGTATCAATATATAAATAGCCAAGCTGTTTGGCTACGGCTTTAGAAATACTACTTTTACCGGCCCCCGCAGGACCGTCAACAGCTACCGCAATACGCTGTTTACTCATCAAAAAACTCCTCTCCGTAATATGCTTAGTCGGCTGCTTCACCATGTACGGCATGCTGTGCCGCCACATAGCCGGTGGCAAACGCCGCCTGCAAATTGAAGCCGCCTGTAAAAGCATCTATATCCAATACTTCACCGGCACCGTAAAGTCCTGAAATCAATTTAGATTCCATTGTTTTCGGTACAAATTCCTTAACCGAAATACCGCCCGCCGTTACAATGGCTTCCGCAATAGGTCGCATCTGTTTAAACGTCAAAGGCATATGCTGTAACACGTGAACTAAGCGTTGGCGCTCTTCACGGCTGATTTGATTAATAAATTTATCCGGCGTAAGATTCGCTAACTCTATAATAACAGGAATTAAGCGCTGTGGTAAGAGGTCTTTTAAACCATTTGCCAATTGTTTTTTGGAATAGGTCACAAAATCTCGCTGAACACGCTGATCCAGCTGCTCCATGGTCAGCGCCGGTTTCAAGTTGATTTCGAGTCGAATAGGTCCTACATTCTTTTTTTTCATTAGCTTACCTACCGTATGACTCAAAGATAATATGATTGGACCGGTAATGCCAAAATGAGTAAACATCATTTCACCGAATTGTTTAGCCTGCACTTTATCTTTAGCCACAGCCGACAATTCCACATTACGAAGACTTAACCCCATTAAATCTTTAACCCACGCTTCCTTCGTCTCCAAAGGTACCAATGACGGACGTAAATCCGTCACCGTATGGCCCACCTCTTTGGCCATAGCATAGCCGTCACCGGTAGAACCGGTAAGCGGATAGGATAAACCACCCGTAGCCAGAATAACGGCATCGCCATAATAGGTTTCTTTATCGGTTACAACGCCTTGGACCTTATTGTCTTTTACAATAATATGCTTAACGGCTTCATTTAAATGTAAAATGCCGCCATAGCCTTTATACACTCGCATAAACATATCGCGCACTTCAAGAGCCGAGTCGGACACCGGAAAAACGCGGCCGCCGCGCTCTACTTTAGTGGCGAGCTTCCATTCATGGAGTAAATCCAATAAATCGCGATTATCAAACTGCTGATAGGCACTCATGAGGAACTTACCGTTCCCCGGTGTTTTGGCGATAAAATCACTGATTGGAGCATCATTGGTAATATTACAACGGCCTTTGCCGGTAATCCCCATTTTTTTACCTATCATGTTCATTTTTTCGATTAACGTTACTTTAGCGCCTTCACGAGCGGCAATAGTAGCTGCCATAAGACCGGCTGCA
>NZ_HF986217.1:0-4544 GCF_000431435.1 Veillonella sp. CAG:933 | reverse complement strand
CTGCCATAAGACCGGCTGCACCGGCTCCCACTACGATGATATGTTTCATGGTCTGCCTCCACCGGAACGACGTTTAGCGCCACGCACTGCGCCGTTACGACCGAACTGTTTTTTATTGTCTTTCGCCGGCATTTTACGACCTTTAGCGCCTTCGCCGGGTCCTTTGCCGAACGGTAATTTGCAGAGTGCTTTTAACTGACGCAGTTCTTCCCCCGTAAGTTTACGATAAGCACCACGTTTTACTCCGGCTAAGGTAAGTCCGCCGTAAGCAATGCGTTTCAAGTTGTACACACTGTATTTAAAATGCTCAAACATGCGGCGCACTTGACGATTACGGCCTTCATGAATCGTAATCTCAACCAGTGTAGTGTTCGTCTTGCTGTCAAAACCGTAATCTACGATTTCTGCCGGCGAGGTAGGACCATCTTCTAAAGTAATACCTGCACTCAATGCCTCTAAATGCTCGTCCAGAACACGGCCTTTGATTTTAACTTCATAGGTCTTGGTCACACCTTGTGACGGATGCATCAAAGCCTGAGCCAAAGTACCGTCATTGGTGAATAACAACAAACCTTCCGTGTTATAGTCAAGGCGACCTACCGGATATACTCGATTTTTAATGTCTTTCAAATAATCCATTACCGTAGCGCGTCCCTGCGGATCACCAACTGAAGTAATGCTGCCTTTCGGCTTGTTAAAAATATAATATTCCAATGCTTCCGGTTCAATACGTTGACCGTCAATTTTAACACGGTCAACGGCAGGATTAATTTTAACCCCCAATTCCGTAACTTGACGACCGTTCACCTGTACCTTACCGGCCACGATTAATTCTTCCGCCTTGCGCCTCGATGCATAACCGCAGCGACTGATATATTTTTGCAAACGTTCTTGTTCCATAGTCTGCTCCTTTCCCTTATTCCGTAATCTCACGGGCTTCATGAGCCTCAATCGTATTGTTGTTTTCACCGTCAATTACGGGACTTTCATGGTTTTCGTCGGCTTCAATAGGGTTACTACTTTCAGCAGTAACTCCCACACTGTTATCGACGGCTACTTCACGTTTTAAGGTCTCCACCGATTCTATGCCGACACTGCGTAAAAATGTATCGGTCGTACCGTACAATACCGGCCGGCCAATGCTTTCCTTACGCCCCAGTTCCATAACTAAATCGCGGCTCACTAAATGCTTTAAAACTTTTTCACAATTCACACCGCGCACTTCTTCAATTTCACTTTTCGTAACCGGCTGCTTAAAGGCAATAACCGCCAAGGTTTCCATCGCTGCCGGCGACAAGCGGTCTTCCCGTTGGCGAATTTTACTCACATATTCACTGCTCTCCGGCGCACTTACAAGCTCGGCTCCAACGCCGCTTACTTTTAAACGGAGGCCACGTTTATCAACCACCAGCCGATTAGCATATTGCTCCAATAACGCTTCGGCATCTTCCGTTGCACAATCAAATAGTTCCCCAAGCAGAGCGATAGGTACCGGTTTGGCTGCGGAAAAAAGAACTGCTTCCAAATGGGCGAGCAGCGATGTATCGCTTGGCTGATTCACATCTGTCATAGTTTGTTACTCACCTTTCTAACTAATATACGCTTACTTATGTAATATCTTAATCTAGTCGATTAAATAGCTATGCCTGTATTGCCATAATAAGCATAATCGAAAAATCTATTATAAACTGACCTAGACAATTTCACTGACTAAGGTTACATCCTTTAACGAACCGTCATTAGGCCCTTCCGTCACTGAGTGTATAGTAAAAATTTGACGCTTCAATAATTCCAAAACAGCAATAAACATAGTCACTTTGGCAGCCCGTACTGTTACCTCATTAAGCAAAGCTACAAAGCTGAATCGGCGTTGTTGTTTGGCCCTCATAAGCAAAGAATCAATCGTATCTTCCAAGCTGTAAGCCTCTTTTTCAACCTTTACCTTTGGCGGTTCCGGCACCGTTTCATCCACTCTATCAATACAAGATTTAAATAAACTGTACAATTGGGCGATGTCAAAACGAAATACCGTTTCCTGACCCCATTGGCTCAACGAATCGGGCCGGCTAAAGCTCTGACTGCTCGCTTCGGAGCGCTCGGTCAATGCCTCGGTCAATTCTTTGATTTGCTTATATTCAAGCAAATTAGCCACCAATTCGTCACGGGGATCTTCTTCCTCTTCCGGATTGAGTGGTGCGTTTCTTGGCAACAGCATGCGGGATTTAATCTGTAACAGCGTAGCCGCCATAACCAAAAACTCACTGCTGTAATGAATATCAAAGGTCTGCCATTCTTCAAGCTGCGCCATATATTGCGACGTAATTTCCACAATGGGAATGTCGTAAATATCTATTTTATGTTTTTCTATCAAATGGAGTAATAAATCCAATGGCCCTTCAAAAACGGCCAGCTTATACTCATAGGGTTTCATCATATCTCCTTACGATTCGGCAAACAAATAAGAGGGGTTATACGCCCCTCTTTATGTTGTCATGAAGTCTCGATAACCTTTTTTTAATTGTATCATAGAAAAATAACCTTTAACAACCGTCAAAGTATGTAAAAAAGCATATTAAACCTTGTATTTTTACTATATTTCTGCTATCGTATTGATGTTATTATAATATAAAGGAAATGCGTTATGAAAACTCTTATATCATGGTGGCGCAATGCCGTCGTTCAGGCAATTTTGTGGTGTGTCCTCATCTTTGCCGCTTTTTATTTTATTTACGAACCTATTGCCTTTGGCTTTGATTGGGAAGATATTCTTTTGTTATCCCTCCCCTTATTATTGGGGCTGTCCATTTTCCAGCAACTTATGCGCAGTACTTTATGGCATCGTGCCTTCTTGGGGCATGGCCTTTTGGGCATTGCCTGGGCTTTAACCTATCCTTTGTTATATCATTGGTCCTATACGAAGCCCTTTTATTTTTACGAATTCTTCCCGGATTTCTTATTTGGCTTTCTACTCTTTGTGGGGCTCAGCTTACTCCACTATTTCATGGTACACCATCTGCCATACCGCCGATCTTTAAGCATCCTTATCGCACTCATCCAGTGGCTTTTGTCTTTGATTCCGTTAATTCAAATCGGCTACTATATTAACACGTGGCATTGTTTGACGCCGGCCACCTTAATGGCCCTGTATCAAACAAATCCGGAAGAAGCTTTCGGCTTTTTAAAAAGCTCCGCCGGTATTCCAGGCCTAATCGGCATCGGCATCGGCAATGTACTCTTATTCCTGTTTTACTACTGGTCAAACCAAGGGATGAATCTCTTGTCCCGTCGCGATATGATGACAAGATTGCGTTTAGGCATACTCAGCATCGCCTGTCTTGCCTGTGTAATCTACTTGCCTTTTGGTTTTATGAAAACGGACATTGTTAAAAACTGGACTGATGTCGCTACATATATGAAAGAGTTACAACAATACAGTGACAAACATCATGAAATCTACAATGACTTACATCTCGAAACAGATGAAACCGCGGCCAACGGGGCGCCTGGTACTATAATCCTCGTTATCGGTGAATCGGCTTCGCGCAATTACATGAAAGTCTATAATCCAAGCTTTGCTTACGATGATACACCATGGCAAAGCGAAATGGCGGCCTCAAATCCTGATTTTATCTTCTTTAAAAACGCCTATTCGTCTTATGTACAAACAGTACCTACCTTAGAACGGGCTCTTACGGAGCGCAATCAATACGATGATAAGCCGTTCTTGGATTCTGCCAATATTCTCGATGTGGCTAAAAAAGCCGGTTACTACACGAGTTGGTTTAGCAACCAAGGTGTTTACGGTGAATACGATACGGCTATCTCCTTAATTGCCAAAACGGCAGACAGACCTTTATGGGCTCATGAAGCATATATGTTCTCCGATAAGTACGACGGTGTTATTTTACCGCTGCTCCAACAAGTAGAACCATACAAAAATAACTTTATTGTTATTCATATCATGGGCAGTCATATTTATTATAATGACCGCTATCCTCATGAATTCAGTAAATGGAAAGTCGGCGAAGTACCAAAAGGCAAGGAAGCCTATGCCAACAGCCAACTCTATACGGATTGGGTATTACAGCAAATTTATACCTATGCTAAGGATCACTTAAATCTGCAGGCCATGATTTATTTCTCCGACCACGGGGAAAGCCTCAATTATTCCCACAATCCAGACATTTTTGATTTCGACATGGCCCGCATTCCTCTATGGGTTTACTTATCGCCAACCTACGAAGAAGCCTATCCGGAAACGACGGCTATTCTGCGCGACCATGAAAACAAATATTTCACCAACGATTTACTCTACGACTTAGTGTCCGGTATCTTACAGGCACCGACTAATCGTTATGATCGGACTAGAGACTTCTCTAATCCGAACTATCGCTTCAACAAGTATAATTTAACGACTCTTTTAGGTCAGGAACCATTAACCAATGACCCGGAAGCAGCCGCACCGGAGCGATAACAGTTCGAGTTACATTCGAAGCGAATAAAAACAAAAACGGTTCTATAATTTATTTTGGGGCGCTAAAGAG
>NZ_HF986216.1:0-19395 GCF_000431435.1 Veillonella sp. CAG:933 | reverse complement strand
CGATTGCTCTACCGACTGAGCTATCGAGGAATGGTACAAGAGATATTTTATACTAAATTCAAAGTAAAAGCAAGTACTTTTTTATTAAATTTTTACAAATTCCATACGTATTTTAAATATGTTGCAAAAGTCACACATTTCGGGCTTTTATTAAACCTTTGTTAGGCTTTTATTAGGCCTTTATTGTTCTTTTCCGCCCCTGAAATCCCGACTATATGATTGGTAATTTCACTAAATCCGCCCGCCTAAATCTGCCTGCCCAAACCACGCGCAAAAAAAGCGGTCAGGCATTACTTACCTGACCGCTCTTACGCTGAGTATACTTCTTTCATTATATTATTTAGCAAGGTGGCTACGCATAGCCTGTTAGACAGTCATACTTAGCGTTGTATAAGTTGTACGGACTCAATCAGTACTCACTACTGTTTGACCGTTAAAAGCAAAGTGTAAAGATTCTTAAAGCTGTAGTCAGCTGTTAATTCAAATTAAACGAGTTTGCTCCCGTTATTATCAGCCGTTGAAACCACGAAGTTTGCTGGCATCAACCAAACGTTTCAAAGCTACCATGTAAGCAGCTAAACGAGGATATACTTTGTACTGTTGTTGCATTTCCCAAACTTCTTCAAAGCTCATTTTCATGTTCTTTTCGAGGCGAGCATTTACTTCGTCTTCATCCCAGTAGAAGCCGGCTTTGTTCTGTACCCATTCGTAGTAAGAAGTTACTACGCCGCCACCGTTTGCCAATACGTCAGGAATGATTTCGATGCCTTTTTCAAAGAAGTACAAGTCAGCTTCATTAGTTGTAGGGCCGTTAGCACCTTCCAAGATAGTTTTAGCTTTAACTTCTTTCATATTGCTGCCGTTCAATTGGTTTTCCAAAGCAGCGAGGTATAATACATCTACGTCGAGAAGTAATAATTCAGGGTTAGGAATACGAGTCATGCCGGCTTCTTCGTAGCCTTCCAAGGAACGGCCATGAGAGTTGGCATATTCGTAAGCTTTTTCAACGTCGATACCGTTTTCATTGTAAATGGAACCATGAACGTCGCCGATAGCAACGATTTTAGCGCCTTCACGATGCATCAATAAAGCACCAACGCTACCTACGTTACCGAAGCCTTGAACAGCGATAGTTACGTCGCTCATTTTCTTACCTTTCTTTTCAAGGTAGCTCTTCAACGTAAACATGCAGCCACGGCCGGTTGCTTCGTTACGGCCTTTGGAACCGCCAACGGCCAATGGTTTACCGGTTACAACGCCCGGGGACCATACGCCTTTTAATGTGGAGAATTCATCCACAATCCAAGCCATAATCTGAGGATTAGTGTTAACATCAGGAGCCGGCACGTCAGTGTCAACGCCGATGATTGGCGCAATTTTACGAACAAAACCGCGAGTTAAGCGTTCTAATTCGCGTTGGCTCAATTTCTTAGGATCTACTTTAATACCGCCTTTACCGCCACCGTATGGAAGGTGTGCGATAGAGTTTTTGATTGTCATCCAAGCTGCCAAAGCACGAACTTCGTTTTCATCGGAATCAGGATGGAAACGGAGACCACCTTTAGCGGCGCCCATAATTGTACTATGTTGCGTACGATAACCGCTGAAAACTTCAATATGACCATCGTCCATTTGTACCGGTACGGCTACTTGCATTTCCCGTTCAGGATGACGGATAACTTCATAGTCGTTTCTCGTCAAACCTAATTTTTCGGCCGCTTGGTCAAGTGTGTTAAGCATGTTTTCGTAGGGATTATAATTTGCCATAATAATCGTGTCTCCTTTTTACGCATACACTATAAAATCAAAGATTCAACATTACAAATCTATGTCTTGTATACACTATACCACAGCCCCAAGTTATTAACCATGTATTTTTCATATGAGGCATTTTTATCATAACTATTACGCATGATTTATAAAGGATAGAAAATAAAAGAGTCCGCCTTGATTTTTTAAGGCGAACTCTTACTATTTTTATGTATATATGACAATTCAATATAGATAAAACTCCATAAAGAACCGTCTTTTTGACCATTCTATAGAGTATAAATCAAAAATCCCTGTCAAAAACTATACTTCTACGGTGATTAAAGATTAATTTCCAACTCAACCGGGCAGTGATCGCTGCCGAAAATATCCGGATGAATTTTAGCTTCCACAATATCCTTATCGAGACGTGCGGAGGTAATAAAATAGTCAATTCTCCACCCTACGTTCCGATCGCGGGCTTTGCCCATATAGGACCACCAGCTGTACGCATCGGTCACGTCCGGATAAAGTTTACGGAAAGTATCGGTGAAACCGGCATCTAACAACTCCGTCATTTTCTCACGTTCTTCGTCGGTAAAGCCGGCGTTTCTCCGATTTGTCTTAGGATTTTTTAAGTCAATTTCATTATGCGCTACGTTTAAATCACCGCAAAGAATAACCGGCTTTTTCGCATCTAATTCCAACAAATAGGCGCGGAACGCATCTTCCCAAGTCATACGGTATTCCAAACGAGCCAATTCACGCTGGCTGTTCGGCGTGTAGCAGGTTACGAGATAAAAATTATCGTATTCCGCCGTAATCACGCGCCCTTCCTGATCGTGTTCTTCAATGCCGATACCGTTCGTTACATTTAACGGTTTCACACGTGTGAAAAGGGCCGTACCGCTGTACCCCTTTTTCACCGCACTGTTCCAATACTGCTCATAGCCCGGCAATTCCAACTCGATTTGGTGTGGCTGCAACTTCGTTTCCTGCAGGCAAAACATATCCGCATCAAGTTTTTCAAAACTTTCCATAAAACCTTTCGTTACCGCGGCGCGCAGACCGTTAACATTCCAAGAAATTAATTTCATCAAAGACTCCTTTCATAAGAAGCTGAGAGCTTCCTTAATAAGCATACTACTATACAGGCTTTAGCTTTAGCTTTAACTTCGGCTTTGGCTTCAGCTTTAGCTTAACCTTAACATCTATCATTTAACTTTATGTTCAACATCAACTGTCTTTTCTGTATTCGAATCAACTGCTTCGCCCCGTGCCGCCGCTGCTTTGGCCGCTTTGGCCGCTTCTTCAGCCTCTATTTCCGCCTCTTTACGGGCAAAATAAGCTTCTAATTTTTCACGGCGAACCTTACGAGTCAACTCAAATGCCAACGAGAACAACAGTAACACAACGGCAATTAAATTGGTGGTCGTAAAACCATGTGTATATATGTGGTACAAAATATAGAGAAATGCAATTATCAATAAAGCTCGCTGCAGTCCAACCATGACTAGCTCCTTTCATCGCCCCAAGCGGGATTAATCCTTCGCATACGGGGTTATAACCAACTCACCATGCACGAGCTCGGCCATATATATATCCGACGGTTGATAGCCTTGCTCTGCTACGTTCGTTTCTAACCACTCTCTATCTCTTTCGATTAATGACAATACATTTTCATCTATCTGCCCGTCAACGATTAACGGATAATGTACCGAATCTTCCCCAAATTTAACTACCGTCAATTGCCCGTTTTGTTCTAAAACGGCTCGTTTTACTTCGCCTACGCGCGTTACCCCATTGGCGCGCAGTTTTAAATGTAAGTCACCGGCACTGACGCCGTTGCGCATACAATCTTCTACTTGAATTTTACCATAATCCACCACGATTGTGGGCGTACCGTCTACGATACGTTTCACATGGTGATTATAGGCCGACAAATAGCGAAGCGCCATAACAACGATAGTCCATCCGATGAGAACCAGCAAAAATTGCAAGACTCCAATGGCTTCGTTATAAATAACACCCCCTATAATACCGCCAAGCACGTAGTTCTGCACCTGATCAATAGCCGAGTTCGGAGCCAAATTCCCCTTGCCCATTAAATTGATTTGCAGTACCAAACACAATATGCCCAGCACCAGTTTTATCATAATCAACGTATAACCCGTTATCATGTTTGCTTTACTCCTTCACCACATCTATGACTTTAATCTGCGAATCTATCACGTGTACCTGCGTCAATGAATAGGCTCCGTACCCTTTGATAAAATGGGCCCGATAAAAACGATTGCCCGCACTGACTATTACGTCATCATCAAGATGGGTTGAATTAACCTTCACATCTTCCTTATTCGTGCCCAAACGCTCCGATACAGATACGATAAAACTAGCCATGCGACTGCTTTCTTCCGAGTTTCGCATAGAGGAATCATATTCACTCCAACGAATGCCCAAAATAAACACAATCAGCAGCGATAAAAGAATTGTCAAATCGCGATAACGACTATTCAAACGATGGCGCATAAATAAGATACTGACCCCCAACAGCGCCACCAAGAGTATAAATGATATACCATATTGCAAAAGGGCGTTAAACTGCCCTTGTTGCACGATATAGGCATAAGTATAGAAATTCAAACGTACTCACCTCTGTCACATTAATGATTCATCGTAAACAGCGCGTGCGCCGCCGATATATTTAGGCCGTACGCGGCCGGCTGTCACATGAGCTTCACCGATTGTTTTTACGCCTAAGCGAACCGGCACGGCTACCGGTTTTAAATGCATGCCGATCAGCGTATCGCCAATATCAAGGGCCGCATCAGCCTCTACCCGTTCAACCACAACCGGCGCCGCAAAGTGCTTATACGCTGCCATCGAGGCAGCACCACCGGCGTGAAGTTGCGGCACTGCATTACAAATCGGCCAATTATGCCGATTAGCTACCGACTTTTCAAGTACCAAGGCGCGATTCAAATGTTCGCAGCATTGCACGGCCAAAGAAATCTTCAGCGGCTCTAAAACGGCGGCGGCTGCCTTAATAATTGTTTCACCCACGTCCGTTGCCGAATCTGTACCGATACGGCTTCCTCGCACTTCACTGGTGGAACAACCGATAACAAACAGATCACCGGCTTCCAGCTTGGCAACGGTCACCAATTCCTTCACCGCCGCCGTCACTGCTTCACCGATAGAACGCAACAATTGTGCTTCATCCACCGAGGTTAATTCATCCTTCGCCATTATACCCCTTCTTTCTGTGCGGACTCTTTTAATACATACGCATAAGCCCGCTTATAACCGGTTTCATCCGCTTCAATATAAACGCCTTGAAGCTCCGGTGCAAAACCCGGTAATTCATTAATGCCTTCTTCAAGGGCCACGAAATAATCACGAGCCGCTTCCGACCAAAGTTCACCCGGCTGCACGCAAATAACGCCCGGCGGATACGGCAAGGCCCCTTCAAGCGCCATGCGACCCACACAGTCCGCAATCGGAATCAATTCCCCTTCACCGCGTACAAAATCAATATTCGCCGCCTGCGGTGTTTTCACATAGGTAGGGAAATACTCCCGTTTAAATAATTTCTGTTGCAATTCACTCACACGGCGCACTTTATAAAAGTCATGCATTTCTTGGCACAGCTGACGAATCGTATAGCCGCGATAGCGGTCGATGTTCTGCGTATATACACTCGGCAAAACATCCTGTAATGACGCGTCCGCTTCGATGAGCTGCTCAAAACGCAACAATTTAGCAATGAGTGCATCCATTTTGGTGTACGACTCGGCCGGTGTGAGCAAGAATAAAATCGTATTGAGGTCACATTTCTCCGGCACGACCTGATGCTCGCGCAAATAATTTGCCAAAATTGTGGCCGGAATGCCAAAATCCTCGTATTCACCGGTTTCCATATCGATGCCCGGTGTTATGAGCTGGAATTTACAAGGGTCGATGAAATATTGCCCTTCGCCGTAACCGCTGAAGGAATGCCATTTCGCATCCGGCTCAAAGGCAAAGTACGACACATCATCGGACATAACTTCCGTTTCGCCGTCTTCCCACGCTTTACCGTGAACCGTCGGCGGCACGAGAGGCCGTAAATACTTACAGTTGCGCAGCACCGTTTTACGGGCTTCGATGCCCACCATAACACAGTCACGCCATAAAGCTCGGCCGCCTTCACCGGCGTGAATTTTCGCATTCACATCGAGGGCCGCAAAGAGCGGATAGAACGGCGATGTGGAGGCATGCATCATAAAGGCGTTGTTAAAACGCTTCTGATTCACATAACGGGCTTGCCCACGGATATGCGAATCCTTTTTGTGAATTTGTGATGTTTGTGAAAAACCCGCCATTTGTTTATGCACGGACTGAGTTACCAAAATGCCCGGATCGTCAGGACCGAGTTCCAAAAGTAGTGGTGAACAATCTTTCATCATCGGAATGAATTGTTCATAGCCTACCCAGGCGGAATCAAAGAGAATGTAGTCACATAAGTGACCGATTTTATCGACTACTTGGCGCGCGTTATAAATCGTGCCGTCATAGGTACCAAGCTGAATTACCGCCAAACGAATCGGACGCTCAGCCTTGGCTTTTTCAGGAGCACGTTCCGCAATGCGCTCACGCAGGAAGGTTTCGTCAAAACAAGCTTCCGGAATACCGCCGATGGAGCCGAACGGATTGCGAGCCGTTTCCAGATACACCGGAATGGCACCGGCCTGGACCAAAGCGCCGTGCGATACGGATTTATGATTGTTGCGATCATAGAGCACGATATCGCCGGGAGCCAATAAAGCGTTGAGGACTACTTTATTGGACGAGGACGTACCATTGAGTACAAAATAGGTTTTGTCCGCATTAAATACCTGCGCCGCATGCTCCTGAGCCTCCAGCGCGTAGCCTTCATGAATGAGCAAGTCGCCCAGTTGAACGTCCGCATTACATAAATCACTGCGGAAAATATGTTCACCGAAATAATCGTAAAAAGCGCGGCCCGCCGGATGTTTGCGGAAGAACTGCCCCCCTTGATGGCCCGGACAGTCAAACTGGGAATTGCCCAGCTCTACATAGCGTCTCAAAGAACGGAAAAACGGCGGTAACGAGCGATGCTCATAATTTTGAACAGCCGTTTCGAGGCGTCGAATGTAGAATTCACGTTCCGACGGCTCATCGTCTAATACCGCATAGGCATCGCGCAATACGGTGTCCTCCGCCTGCGATACTTGGTTAGGGCTTAAGCCTTCCATACCGGTGCCTGTGCGCACCACAAATACAGGAATGTCAAACACCTTAACCGGCGTACTCTTTAATGTATCTATCTCGCAGTCACAAATAATAACTGCGCCCACATTGGTAAAATCGGTTTGATGCGGCCGAATAACGTCACGTTTCGTCAATATACCGACTACTGATTCCGCCTGTTCTGATACTACTACTTTTAACTCGGTCATATACAACCTCCTTTATCTTCGTCACAAGCAGCCTTTGCTGCCAGCCATATGTCTAATACAATCGCCGAGACGTTAACTATTGCCGGCAACCGCTACACGATACGCAGCCACTCATGTGGGCCACTTCATATTCAAAAAACTCTTACTATTTATTATACCCTATTTTTCTTCTTTCGGTATATTTAATGCTTTGAATAAATCAACAAAAGGGGTATTATAAAGTTATATATACTCGTTATAAAACAATCATGACATTACACTTTCAAGATTCTATGCCTATAGCAGAAAGGGTTTGCCTTATGAATATCATTATTGAAAACGGTCTTATTTGCACAGCCACCGATCATTTCGTCGGTGATATCGTGATTACCGGTGACACGATTACCGCCATTACCGCACCACATGCGGCCCGGCAAACAGTTGGCTCCGGCACTAACAATAGCCCTGCTGAACAGGAATTCCAAACAGTCGACCCTATTAAAGATCAAGGCACCGACTACGAAATCATTGACGCCACGGGGCATTATGTCGTGCCCGGCGGCATCGATCCGCATACTCATTTTGACCTGCAACAATCGCCGAAACATCGCGCCTGTGACGACTTTTTACATGGTGGCATCGCGGCGGCCTGCGGCGGTACAACTACCATTATCGACCACATAGCCTTCGGTCCTGCCGGCTGTTCCTTACATCATCAATTCGATGTATATCGCGACCTCGCCAAAGATTGCCCCGTGGATTATAGCTTTCACGGCGTTTTTCAACATGTTGACGATTCCATTTTAAAAGAAATCAATGAACTTGTAACCAAAGAAGGATTCCCATCTTTTAAAGCTTATACCACCTATGGTTCGCCCTTGCACGAACCGGAACTCTTTGCCTTGTTGGAACGTTTAAAGAAATGCGGTGGTCTTTTGACCGTCCATGCAGAAGATGACACGATTACCAATACACTGCGTAATCGTTTGACCAAGGAAGAATTGCTGCCTATCGGCCACGCCTTGACGCGCCCTAATACGGCCGAGTCAATCAGCGTAAATACCGTTATCGGTCTCGCCCGCGTTGTCGGTGACGCACCGGTCTACTTAGTGCATATGTCGGCGCACGAAAGCCTCAGCGAAATCCGTCTTGCCCGCCAAGAAGGGCAAGCCAATATTTATGCCGAAACCTGCCCGCAGTATCTTTTCTTAACAGATGATAAATTTAAAGACGGCGGTCCCATGGAAGGCATTAAATATATGCTGGCACCGCCCCTTCGTAAAAAAGAAGACCAAGACGCGCTGTGGCAGGGCTTACAGGACGGCACGGTCCAGGTGGTTGCCACCGACCACTGTCCATTTACCATTGCTGAAAAGCAAGCCTATGTGGACGATTTCAGAAATTGTCCCGGCGGCATCAGTGGTGTAGAAGAACGCATGCCGCTCCTCTTTAGCGAAGGTGTTTTGCAAAAACGCCTTACGCCGGAGCAATTCGTGCAGGTGACAGCCACTAATGCGGCGCGCATCTTCGGGATTACAAACAAAGGCGATATTAAAGTGGGCTATGATGCGGATCTTGTTCTCTTTAATCCTAACGAATCACGGACATTCCGCGCCGATAATTTAAAAACTACCTGTGGTTACTCCGCCTACGAAGGCATGACCGTCAACGCCACGGTGGCCAAAGTATTCCTCCGCGGCCAACTTATTGCCGAAAACAATACATTCTGTGGCAAAAAAGGGTACGGCCAATTACTCAAACGACATATAAAAGCAGCTGACAAATAAACCTCGGTTTACTACATATAAAACGTCTGACAAACAACCTTCGGTTTTACCCCGAGTCATACTTTTAAACATCAAAAAAGCCCCGAAGCGATAACAACTATCGCCTCAGGGCTTACTTTATTTTACATATGATTCAGCCTGCCTCAATTATTCAGCCGGTTCAATGGTGCCTTTAAATTTATCGGCAATGAACTGCTTAATCGCCGGGGAGTGGTAAATCTCAGCAATTTTTTTATACGTAGGATTGTCTTTATCCTTTTCACGAGCCGCTAAAACCATGACAGCCAACGGTTCATTCTTAGGTTCTAAGAAAATCCCCTGCTTAGCCACGTCAATACCGGCACTCATTACATAGTTCATCGGAATCGCTGCTACCGTCACATCATCAAGACTGCGTGGTAATTGTGCTGCTTCCAATTCTCTGATTTGTAAGTTTTTAGGATTGGACACAACATCAGCCGGCGTAGCTTTGAAGCCAACACCTTCTTTTAAGGTAATAAGACCGGCTTTAGCCAATAACGCTAAGCCGCGACCGCCATTAGTCGGATCGTTCGGAATAGCTACAACAGCGCCATCGGGAATTTCATCAACACTTTTCACCTGATTGCTGTATAAACCCATGCGCATCAAAATTGTTTTGCCGATAGACACTAAATTAGCGTTATTATTTTTGTTAAAGTTTTCCATAAATGGTACGTGTTGATAGCTGTTAAGATCCAAGTCACCTTCAGCCAACGCTTTGTCCGGTGTTACATAATCGGAAAATTCCACAACTTTTACATTGATGCCTTCTTTAGCCGCTTCTTTGGCTACCGCTTCCACCACTTCCGCGTGCGGACCGGCCGTTGCGCCGATTCGAATTTCCTTCGATGAGGAATCAGTGCCGCAACCGGCAATACCGATTGCCAAAATTCCCACCAACACAGGTGCTAACCATTTTTTTAGATTCATTTGTAAGACCTCTCTCTCATTTACACTGCCCTATGGGCCCCTCAAAAAGTATCTTGGCACTACATCTCGGGTTCTCAGTCCGGATGCAAGCAAACTCTCAAACCAACCGTTATGCGAACAATGATAACGCCAACTGCAGTTCAAAGAGTTTTGTAAACCCCACTTCGCCAAGCTTATTTATTATCCTACCACATAAACCGGAAATAAAAAAGTCCCACAATAACCTTTTTTAGATTATTGTGAGACTTTTATGTTCTTCCCAAAGGAGATTTCTATTGATAAAGCTCTAAACGCTCTATGTCAATCTAAATAAATAACTATTTAATAGCCGTTACCGAACCTTCTGCTGCGGCAGACTCTTCACGAGCAGGACCACCGGCACCGAGTCCGTCTTCATGAACGAATTCTTCGTGAACAACCGGACGTTTATTCATGCCAAGACCATAGTAGAACGCCGTAACAATAGCGATAAACAACCAACCTACCACTAAGGATACACGCGTATCTTCATTCCAAATCATACCGATAGTAACGAGTACCAAGAAGCCCAAGCAGAAATAGTTGGAATATGGATACAATGGCGATTTGAACGGATGCTGATCCATGATTTCTTTGCCCCAACGTTCTCTGAACTTGCGCTGTGCTCCGGCCAATACGAACCAGGATACCATAGCAGGGAAAACGCTGGCACTATAAATATATAAGAACAATTTGGAGTCCGGAATCAAATAATTCAACACAACCCCGAATACTAAGGAAAGCATGGATACATAAATACCGTTGCGCGGTACGCCCGATTTAGATAATTTCGCAAAAATCTTAGGGGCCTGACCGTTTTTAGCCAACGTATACAACATACGACCACAACTATAAATACCACTGTTGCAACCGGATAAAGCGGCTGTCAAAACTACAAAATTGATAATACCGGCAGCACTGGCAATCCCTACTTTAGAGAATGTCGTTACAAACGGACTGCCTACAAAACCCAGTTCATTCCAAGGATAAATACAAAGAATAATAAAAATAGCACCAACATAGAAAATCAAGATACGCCAAACAATGCCTTTAACCGCTTTTACCAAGGTATGACGCGGATTCTGTGCTTCACCGGCTGTAATCCCTACCAATTCAACCCCTTGGAAGGCTGCCGCAACAACGCACATAGCCGCCAACATACCGCCGAAGCCGTGCGGTGCAAACCCGCCATGTTCCCATAAATTGGAGAACCCGATAGGTACACCGTCATTACCAAAGCCGAATAAAATCATCATGGCCCCGATAACGAGCATAAATACGATGGTCCCTACTTTAATCAAAGCAAACCAGAATTCAAACTCGCCATAATATTTAACGGACGCAAGATTGGCTGCAACAATAATTGCCATAGCTACGAAAGCCGATACCCAATGGGGCAGTTCCGGGAACCAATAACTCATGTAAATCCCAACCGCCGTAACTTCGGCAAGCCCTACGGATATCCACATAAACCAGTAGCACCAAGCAGTTATATAACCGATATACGGTGAAATATAGCGATAACCATAAGCCGCAAACGAACCCGGTACCGGCTCCAAATACAGCATTTCACCCATAATACGCATAATTAAAAACATTACGACCCCGGATAAAGCGTAACACAATAATACGGCCGGACCGGCTGTTTGTATCGTGCTGGCTGAACCCATAAATAAGCCTACCCCAATCGTACCGCCCAGGGCGATCATTTCCACGTGACGGGGTTTTAAATTACGCTCTAAGTTTTTTCCCGATTCCATATTTTTACTCCTACTCTATGTTTCTAATTTGTCTCCTCTATATGTGTCATCTCCCTAAAACACTCTCCCTTTAACGCATGGCTCCTTGTTAGCGTAAAATAGCCGGGAAGCCATTGTCCGCTAAGGTAGCCAACAGACTGGTAACATGTTTTTCATTCATGGTTTCAATTTCCAAAGCTACATGTACATAGCCCACTTCAATGTCACGCTGACTGCGGTCATGATAAATACTCAAAATATTGGCATTGCTGTCAGAAATTATGCTCGTAATTTTGGATAAAACATGCGGTTTATCTTGTACCACAACATCAAAATAAGCCCGACGCCATGTTTTAACAAGGCCGTTGTTGATGATGCGGTCAATCATGTTTACGTCAATATTACCGCCGCTTACCATAGCCACTACGTTCTTGCCTTCAACGCCGGCAATTTTATGATTCATCAACGCTGCTACCGGGCAAGCACCGGCGCCTTCGGCCGCCGTTTTTACACGTTCCAAAAGGAACAAAATAGCTTCCGCAATTTCCGCTTCACTAACGGTAACGATTTCATCCACATATTGAGACACGATGTCAAATGTCAAGGTACCCGGCGTGCCTACGGTAATCCCGTCGGCCAAGCTCTTTAAGGCCGGCACGGTCGTAATTTTACGAAGCTCTACCGATTCCTTCATGGACGGCATGTTCTGAGTCTGTACGCCGACGATGCGAATACTTGGTTTTAATTCCTTCGCCGCTACCGCAATACCGGAAATTAAACCGCCGCCACCGATTGGCACGACGATAACATCTGTTTCAGGCAATTTTTCAAGAATTTCCAAACCGATTGTGCCTTGACCGGCAATAACCAACGGGTCATCAAACGGATGACAGAAAGTAAACCCTTTCTCCTTCTGCAATTGGCAAGCCTTTTCATAACAATCGGCGTAAAAATCACCGGCCAGCACTACGTCCGCACCATAACTTTTAGTGGCATCAATTTTGGCAATCGGTGCATTGGTAGGCATGCAAATCGTCGCTTTACAACCATATTCCTTAGCGGCCAACGCCACGCCTTGCGCATGATTGCCGGCCGACGAAGCTACAATCCCACGAGCTCGTTCTTCCGGTGACAATGACGCTACCTTGTTATACGCACCGCGCAATTTGAATGAACCGGTACGCTGGAAGTTCTCCATTTTTAAATGGACTTCACAACCGCATTGTTCACTCATAGAGGTAGAATGCATCATAGCCGTTCGCTGTGCAACCCCTTTCAGATGTTCTTGCGCTTCCCTAATCATTTCCAGTGTTACTAATGCCATGCGTTTAATCCTCCTCATCAAAGAAAACTCTCAGTGATTCTCTCTCAGGCATATAGCGGTACTTAAATTTAGGATATCCCACCATAATAGCTCCGGCAACCCTATACCCAGCCGGTAAATTAAGTAATTTCAGCAGTGGTTCATAGCCTACTTGTGCGCAAAATTCTACAAAGCCGGACCAACAACTTCCCAGGCCTAAGGAAGGTGCCATTAATTCCGCATAAGACAGGGCAAAATGACCGTTATCGCGGCCGCGGTCAATCAATTCATCCTTGCTTATGGCCAGGACTAAAGCAGGTGCTTTATGTAAAATAAAATCACGCCCAGTCCGGTTATAGCGCTTTGCATTATACGCATAAATTCGCATACGACTATTTTCTTTCCCCAATCCGCTCATCCAGTCCATCACGGCTTCACTGATAGCAGCCAGCGTTTCCTTATTCTGAATCACTCGATACGAAATGCCTTGGCTATTGGAGCCGGTAGGAGCCATACGAGCCACATTCAAGAGTCTCGTAATTTGCGCCTTTGAAACCGGTGTATCACGGAATGTACGAATAGATCGGCGATAGCGGATAAACTTCTCTGCCTCTTCAGGACTTGGTACTTGGTAATCCCCAACCGGAATTTGATCGGCGCGCGGCGTTACTGTATAATCAATCGCATTTGTTGGACAAACTGCTACGCAATGTCCACAAGAAATACAACTGCCAAAACCGGCGGCCGGACCGTTTTCTTTCATAACCAATAATCCTGTCGGGCACTCTGCCACACACATTTTACACTGGATACATACATCTGTACGCACCGAAAAGCTCATCGTAAAGCCCTCCATTCGTAATATCACGACTAAATTATACTCCTAAATTTCAAATCTGTATATTCTAAATGTACATCCCTCTAGCACAAAAGTATTTATCTCATTAAGTTATTTCATGCATGAGTTTTTAGGATAACCAAATAAATATAGTCTCTGTCAAATTGAATAAATATAGATTTTGCAAAACGTAAAAAAATAGCTTCAATTATATAAATTGAGAATACTTAAGTAATGCTAATAATCGAGCTCTTTGAAATCGAATAAATTCGTTCACCATCGATTTGTAAGGTACCTCAATCATTAAATCATAATTTTGAGGATAATTTCTAAGCATCGTACGGCATCTCAAAATATAACCATAGCACGATTTGCAAAAAAATAAAAGAGTAAAGTCAATCTGAAATGAATTCTCAACTTCAAATTATGAATGATAAATTTATAATTTTTTAACTAGGTAATTTTGTTAAAATCAATTAGAATAAAGAGGAAAGGAGTACTCTCATGACCTTAATAACGACCAAAGACTTAGTCTTTAACAATATGATTGAATACCCTGATATGACCATTGAAAAAGGCAAAATGACCTTCATTCAAGGTGCCAGCGGCTCCGGCAAAAGCACCCTTTTTCGCTTATTCAATGCCACTATTAATCCCTCACAAGGAACCATCTATTACAATAAGGTAGATATCAGCACTATCAATGCATTAGAATTGCGCCGTAAAATCCTACTGATTAATCAACAAGTGTATCTCTTTGACGGCACTATTGCCGATAATTTCCGTCAATTCCATGCGTATCGCGGCTCTACCCCACCGACCGAAACAGCCATGAAGGAGTTTCTTCACATTGCGGCGGCACCGTTTACGCCGGAACAAGATGTGGCCCGTTTATCCGGCGGTGAAAAGCAGCGTGTCTTTAACGCCATCATGCTTTCCTTCAATGCGGAGGTTTATATGTGGGATGAACCGAGTGCCGCCCTCGACTCACCGACAGCTACGACCTTCTTCACGCGCATGAAGGAATATATGGCCAAACACGACAAAACAACGTTGGTCATTTCTCATGACGACACACTCTATCCTAAATTCAGCGATGCTTTGATTGAACTTAAAAGTCGTCACGAAGTATAAACATACGGTTCCATAAGATTGGAGTTTTTATTATGACTGAAGCTATTTCCATGCAATTAGGCGGATTCTTATCCATCTACTTATTGCTCCTCGTTATTGCCGGAATTTTCACATATTGTAAAATCCCGCAGACGAAATTTCTCTTGCTGGGCACCTTACAGATGACGGTGCAGTTAATCATTGCCGGATACGTGTTGCTCTACATTTTCCAAAACCCGTCACCGATTTTTGTCTTAACCTATCTGTCCTTGATGGTCGGCTTTGCCGTGACTCGAACGCTTCGCAAAAATCCATGGCTTAACCGTAAATTCAAGTGGATTACTGCCTTATCCGTCATCGGCACCTGTATCAGTATAACAAGCTTTATGCTGCTTGTCGTTATCCGCAAAGACATTTTAACGCCCCAATATGTCATTCCGATCAGCGGTATGCTCGTAAGTGCTACCATGAACGGCGCCACTTTGGCGTTAAAGTCATTTAAAGAAAATCTCGATTCTCACAAACAGCAAATCGAGGTGCTCTTAAATATCGGCACACCGCCGGCTAAGATACTGCATCCATTTGTGATACAGTCCTTAGAAACGGCTTTTTTACCGACCATGAACTCCATGGTGGGCATGGGGATTATCGCCCTTCCCGGTATGATGACCGGTCAGATTTTGGCCGGTGCCATGCCGAATGAAGCCGTGCTGTACCAAATTACCATCATGGTTGCCAACTGTACCACCGTGTGCTTATCGTCGTTTTGCCTACTTTACTTCGGGGCTCGCACTTTGTGGAATGACAGGTATCAGTTATAACTAAGCACATCGGGACCTTGCTCAGTAAAAAGAAGAAGGGTATTGCTCTCGGGCTCCGATTTCTTACCGACAAAATTACATGCAATCCGCCATAAATAATATCTTTAGGTATGCATAATGTAAAAAGAAGAAGGGTATTGCTCTCGGACTCCTGGTTCTACAAGAACAAAGTCGTCTACGAGCAATACCCTTCTTCTTTTTTTGCGTTACGCCGTTCCCTCAGTACGTTATTTATGTCTGATTGCTATAAAGACTGTGCGGAATTAACTCGGAGTCCTTACGTGCAAGGCTTGTTCTTTTTACATTAGCCTGTGCCCTCCGTGCATTAGTTATAACTTAGGGGAAGGAAAGGCCTATAAAAAGCATATTATTGTCCGGATGTTTCGTCTGTGAATTTGATGTCTACCAGATCCCACTTCTTGGTGTCTACGTATTTCTTTTGGAAGTAGTCTCTGATGTGTTGTTGGGCTTCGTTTTTAAGGTTTGTCATGTCGCCGTCTTTAATGCGTTGCATAACAAATTTACCGCTTACCAGGGCATCTTTTTGGCTGTCATAAGTATATTCGGTACCGCTTTCATCAATGTATAACACCCCGTCCCGTTCAGTTAAGTTAAATGGTTCAAAATCATGACCGATTTCTTTAAACGTATATTCCGGCTCCATTTTTGGCAATAAGCCTTGTCTGTTAGGCCCATTAGGAATGCCAAATACCATCCAACGGTCGCCCCGCTCGTACTCATCCATATTTAAAAAGTTCATCTTTTTCGGGGCATAGCGATACTGCCTAAAATTCCCTGTATACGTATGGTCGGTCTTTTTTTCAAAAGTAACAAGAATGATTTTATCACTGGAGTATTCATAGTTAACATCCTTCATTGTCGGAGTCTCTATATATCCCCATGTGCCCGAAAAGTCTTGTGAGCTTCCCAAACTGCCACAACCACTGAGAACAAGCATTAAAGCCATAGCCAAGGCCATCAACATATAGGTTACCTGTCGCTTCGTTTTCATAACAATCCCTCCCTATACTGTGGCCTGACGGCGACGATAGATTACATAGCCGATGCCTGCCAAAACAACAATACCCAATGCGCCACCGATAAGAAGACCGGAGCTGCCATCTTTTTTAAATTGGAAATAAATAGGATCGCCTGCGGCATAGATGACCGTGTCATCATTTTTCAAAATGCCCTTGCCGATGCTTTCCTTAATAATTTTGCCATCCACTTCAATGGTCGTAGCACCCGATGCCTTACCTAAATTAAAGGTGTACATATCAGGATCATCGCCATATGGATAAATTACATTTATTTTAGCATCAGGATTACGTCCGAAAACGGCCGCACTCATCTTAGCCAGTTCATCTTTATTGGCAAATTTCGCTTCTAATTTCCACATTTGAGATTGTACCGTTGCACTGTCCCCTTTTAATTCCTTCCCGTCAGGTCCGATGGCTTCAAGTTCTACTTTACTAATATCAATCGGCGCCTGCCCGTTTGAATTCTGGGTCACCGCACTCAATAAGTCCCCTTTACTGATTGGTACCGGTGATTGAATCGTGGCCTTCCATTCCCCGCTAAAGTCCGATTTTACCTCAATCTCAGAAGTAACTTGAGCACAACCTGCCGCCAGCAACAGGCATAAGGCTAAACATAAGAACACTAACCGCTTCATACGCTCCACTCCTTACTAAAATAGAATAATAAATTAAATACTCCCTAAATACACATTTGTGCATTTCAAAACTTAATTTCATTATATCAGTTATTCTGTATCATTTGTAGCAGAATTCCTATTCGCCTATTTTATATAATATCTATAGGCAATTGTGAGGTTAATTCAGTCTAATCTTGTTTCACCGGAACAATAACGCATTAAGGTTTGGATGTTTAAAATCTTAATTTCTCTGCGGGCCGTATCGATAATACCTTCTTCTCTCAAGCGACCGATATGGCGTGTCAGATTAACGCGGCTCATGCCGACGAGTTCTGCCAATTCTTCTTGTGAAAAAACCAATATTCCCTGGCCCACTTCACTTTGAGCATTGTGTAACAAAAGTATTACATTACACACTCTGACAAAACCCGAGTTGTACTCCTGATGAGCTGTTTCAAAAAGCAAGAGATTTATATAGCGAGCATAGGAATTTAACATGTATTTATTAATTTGTGGGTATGCATCCATTAATTGGCCGAATTCATCCCGTGAAAAGCGCCAAATTTTCATGGGCGTAATAGCTTCAGTCACCAAGGTTTGTTCAATTTTAAATTCCAATTCGTGAAAACCGGGGAAAATGGTGCCTGAGCCATGATAGGATATAATCTTGCGCCGACCCGATTCGTGTACCAAATAAGTTCTTGCAATACCCGACTCTATATAGTTGATATACTGAACATGCTCGTCCGGTTGCCACAAAAAATCACCGGTTTTAAGTTGTATTTCTTTATGTGGCTGAGCCTCAAATAAAGGCTTTAATTCAACGAAATCATTGGTAAAAATATACCGTGGTATTAACATGTTTTCACCTCAAATCGAACATTGATGTTATATTTTCACATTTATTTCCATTATTTTTTGTTACCGTTATTATAGCATTTATTATCATTATTATAGCATTTTTCAAGGAGGTCTTTCACACCATGAGCCAACAATCTACATCAAATCCAACTATGAGCATGCCTGCAAGCACAGCTTCCGCTTCCGGCAAAACATTACAGCTCGTCTATCCCCAATGGCAAGGAGGCGCTAACCCGAACTATCAAATAGGTGCCCAAGTTTTAGCGGCACTGCTCCCTTCTTCGCCTAATACTGAAAAAGTATATGTACCGGTAGCCGATGAAAAAGCAACTCTCGCCGCCAATGAAGAGCAAACCGCTCAAGACGTTTTTGCCGAAAAGATTCTCCTGCAACAACAGACTACGGCTCGTGAAATTCTTAAGGTTAAACAACCGCGCAAAATTATCACCATCGGCGGTGACTGCTCTATTTCGCAAGTACCATTCGATTACTTGCACCAGCAATATCCGAATAATACGGCGATTCTATGGCTTGATGCCCATCCCGATATCATGACACCGAAGGAGTTCAACCACGAACATGCCATGGTGTTAGGAAATTTATTGGGTCATGGCGCCCCTAGTTTTGCCAAAACCGTGAAAGCTCCGTTCCGGCCGAACCAAGTCCTCTATGTAGGCTTAATTGAATCCGGCCTTCTACCGCATGAAAAAAGCTTTATTGCTGAGCATTCCTTGTCCTATTTGACACCACAGGATTTAACCTCTACCCAGCCTGTTACGGATTGGCTTACGGCTAATAAGATTGAACACGTCATGGTTCATTTGGATTTAGATGTTCTGAGTCCTACTGATTTCCGCAGTCTCCTCTGCAACAAACCGCATCAGGGCCCGGTTGAATACGCAGTTGGTGAAATGACATTGGCTAAGATTTTCCAAATTCTTCAAGCGGTTAGTGAAAACTCTGAGCTCGTAGGTCTATCCATTGCCGAATACTTGCCATGGGATATTATTAATCTTCGGAACGGGCTGTCAAAACTAGATATTTTCAAGTAAAAATCATTGTTACAAATAACTAAATATGCACAGCAAAAAGGGGCTGTAACGAAATTGAGTTTTTT
>NZ_HF986215.1:0-14648 GCF_000431435.1 Veillonella sp. CAG:933 | reverse complement strand
AAACAGCGCGAGGTTATATGGAAAAACCCCGAGAAGTCCTTATCTAAAGGTCTTTTCTGCTTGCAGAAACCACTCTCTCCCTCTCCCCCATAATAAAACAGCGCGACGCTCTAGGAAAAAAAGGACCCCTACCCCTAATGGGCTTCTCGGAAATAAAAGTCTAACTTTTTGGGGTCACTACAAAGTCCTTATCTAAGGGGCTTTTCTACTTGCAAACCCAATCTCCCCCTCCCCCTTTAATAAAACAGCGCGAGGTTATATGGAAAAACCCCGAGAAGTCCTTATCTAAGGGTCTTTTCTGCTTGCAGAAACCAAGCCTTAGATGAGGAGCTTCTCGGGGTTTATATATCTCGCGCTATTTTATTATAATCCGAATCTTGCCATAATCGTATCCACATGTCTCAACATGCGATGTGGGTCGAAGAGGTGATCGATTTCTTCATCGGTAAGATATTTTTTAATATCCGCATCACCTTTAAGGCCGGCTTTGAAGTCTTTGCCTTCCAACCAACGAGCCATAGCATGACGTTGTACCCAACGGTAAGCTTCGTCACGAACAGCACCTTTATCTACAAGGGCTGTTAAGATTTGCTGGCTGAAGATCAAGCCGCCGGTTAATTCCAAGTTTTTCATCATGTTTTCCGGATATACCAACAATTTGTCGATAACTTTAATAGCCAAGGACAGCATATAGTCAACAGTAATCGTGCTATCCGGTAAAATTACACGTTCAACAGAGCTATGGGAAATATCGCGTTCATGCCATAAAGCCACGTCTTCCAAAGCAGCCTGCGCATTGCCGCGTACCACACGAGCTAAGCCGCAGATACGTTCACAAGTAATTGGGTTACGTTTGTGAGGCATAGCGGAGGAGCCTTTTTGTTTAGGGCTGAAGTATTCTTCCGCTTCACGCACTTCCGTACGTTGTAAGTGACGGATTTCAAGAGCAATTTTATCCAAAGTGCTGGCGATGATGGCCAAGGTGCTGCAAAGTTCAGCATGACGGTCACGTTGAATAACCTGAGTGGCAATTTTTACCGGTTCCAAACCGAGTTTTTCACACACATATTTTTCAATGAACGGATCGTTAACGGAGTAAGTACCAACGGCGCCGGACATTTTACCAACGGCTACATTTTTCTTTGCATGTTCCAAACGTTCAATATCACGTTCAATTTCAGCCATCCAGAGGCAAAGTTTCAAACCGAAAGTGGTAGGTTCACCATGAATACCATGGGTACGACCAACCATTGGGGTGTATTTAAATTCAGCGGCACGACGGCGAAGTACATCGCGGAATTGATGTAAATCTTCCAAAATGATGTCACAAGCCTGTTTCATCATAGCACCGAGTGCTGTGTCTTTTACGTCCGTAGATGTAAGGCCGAGGTGAATGTATTTAGCTTCTTCGCCAACGTATTCACCGACAGCGGTTACGAAAGAAATAATATCGTGGTTCGTTTCTTTTTCAATTTCATGAATTCGTTCTACATCAAAGTTCGCTTTTTCACGGATAACCTTAGCCGCTTCTTTAGGGATAATTCCCAATTCTGCCTGTGCTTCACAAGCTAAGATTTCCACTTCCAACATCTGGTCAAATTCGTTGCGTTCGCTCCAAATATGGCCCATTTTTTCTCTTGTATACCGTTGAATCATGTGTCTTTAACCTCCATCGAAATGACTGAATATTACTCTTTCATTTTAACATAGTAAAAAATAAGGGTCAATAAACTTTACCGAACGTTAATGTGTATTTCACGCAAAACATTCGGATTTATATCTGCTAATATATAATACTTCTCATCAGCATCTTGTCACTGACTAAACACTAACCTGCTGCGGAACAACCACTACTTAACCGGGCCTCACTACTACTCATCAATAGCAACTTCCCAACTAATCACAGCCACTACTGCTGTTTGTAAAAATAAACAATCTCCGTACCCGCTTTATTCACGGCCGCACCGGTTACATATGCATGATTAAATGTCGTCCCTACGCTAAAAATATAGTAGGTGTATGAATCATCCAAATTCACCATATTGTAATTATACGAATAATAGCCTAACAGTTGCTGCTGAGCTTTTTTATTCGTGTCATTATCGAATAACTGATCCGTTACATAATTTCCGCTATTTACTGATGTTACGTCGATAATATCACTCCAGAAATCACGCCACGGTCCAAGATTCTTTAGCTCAGGCGTTGTCACGATTTTATAACCAGGTAATAATTCGCGCAAACTGTCGGCAAATTGCATGTCTGAATTAGGCTCCATTTTTACATAAACCGAACGGCTATCTGTTAAATTAGTCTGCATAATCGCTAACTTAAGCGCTTCCCCGATATACGGTGCCATTTCGGAAGCTGTACCGATGAAACTAACCTGCGCTTCCCCACCGGCTTTTATAAATTGTGGAATATAAAACACGGATACATTGTTGGCAAAGGACGGAACCTGTTTTGGGAAGCCGTCAAAATTCGGCACCAAATCATATTTTGATGCATCTGTCATAGGGAAAGCTACCCGTAAGGCTTGTTCTTTATACAAGGAATTACTTTCATTCGTGAGCACCGTCTTAGCACCCGATGCCGGCATAAAAGCTTCTAACACCTGTTTTGGTATGCCTCGGTTCACGTAAGGCGACCCCGCCTTAACAGCTTCCTGAGTCGCATAATTAACAATGGCTGCCAAATCTTTGTCGCTCCCTGTAAGCGCCGTGGTGCCATTATCTGTAGCGGCACTATTACCGGCGCCCAATACAGTGCCGGACACCATGGCCAAACCGGCCAAAACAAGGAATGCTTTCTTTTTCATATTAAACATTGTCATATATCATGCCTCCATATGAAACTAAAAATATAAGACATAAGAACTCTTTTATATATTTTTAGTATAACTTAAATACAATACAACTGCCTATACTAAAGAGCACTCTATTTCAATTTTTTTCAATATAAAAAAAACGGTGCAACCTGTTTTATACAGATTACACCGTTTCATTTATATGATTTCCGTAAAATCACACAGATTATTTAACTAACATCTCCCGGACTTTGTAGCGCCGCTACTTGTCCGGCCGTCCCAGACCCAAATCCTTAAGCCTGAGGCGTCATGGTCGTAGTTTCTACGCGAACCACATCTTTGTACGGATAGGCACAAAGTTCGGCCATGGCTTGGCCCACTTCTTCAAAATCCGCATTACCAAGTTCCGGATTAACATTACCAATGCTTACGGATTTTACTTTATTATCGCCTAAATCTAAACGAATCTGAATTTTTACTACTTCTTTTACTGTTGCGTCTGCCATAATTAGCCTCCTATATATTTATACTAGTAATATTTAATACTTTAACCTCATATCCCGCTACCCTAATCTGTCTAACCTTACTAGATTACCGAGCAGCTGAGACATATCGTTTGGTGACCGCCGATTAGTCAACCAATTGGGCACTGGTATTTTCTACCATAAAAGCGCCCTTATAGCCGGTTAAAATTTTACCTTTGGCGCTGGTCATAAAACGTTTGGCAATCAACAAATTTGCCACTGTTTCGGCTGCAGTGCGACTTACATCCGCTTTAGGTACACTGATGCGCACCGTAGTTTCTTTTAATTCATCATCCAAAAATACGAGTTGTAATTCTTTTTTCAAAACATTCATAGTTCCTGTAGCCATAGTTGCCTCCTAAAATTAAATTCGTCCGAAGCCCCATGTATGTATGCCAAAAAATCATACATCAAACAGAGCCCTTCATTTTGTCCATATTACTGAAAAGTACATGTACTATTGAGTTTCTCATCATTCTCATTGACCGTTTGCAAACGTCATAAGCAAGTCATCATTTCTTGTGAACCCGCTTACACCCCTATACATTCTCACAACGTTAAAATGTCAAGTCATTAAATTCCACTAACCGAAATTTTCATTCATCATATGCAAAAAATTCAATACAGATTGACATTTCCCTCTTTCTTTTCACCGTCGGAAAATAGTATAATGAGGTGTATCTTGTATATGATAACTAATATCGTATACAAGATATTGATTTATAATACAACTCATCGATAGTACCAAATAGATGTATTTAGAGGGTATGAGTGTATCAACGGCTTACGTAAATACAGTGAAGTCACTGTTTGCGAGCCATATTTTTATGTGTAAATGTAGTACTTTGTAACGGGAAGGAACCTTATTCATGGCTATTATGATTAAAAAACGAGACGGCCATTACGAACCGCTCTCGGTAGAAAAAACTAAAAAGATGATTGCCTTCGCATGCTTGGGGCTTGAAAGCTGCGATCCTATCGAACTCGAAATGGACTCCAAATTACAGTTCGTTGACGGCATGAGCACCAAAGAAATTCAGAAAATTTTGGTGCAGACTGCAATCGAAAAAGTTATCCAAAAAGTAGACGACGGTTACGGCAACATGGTTAACCGCATGAACCAGGACTGGCAGTTTGTGGCAGCCCGCCTGTTCCTTTTCGACTTATATAAAGAAGCGGCCATCCAACGCAAATATAAAGCGTTCGGCTACGGCAACTTCCCTGCATTAGTAAAAAAATTAGTGGAATCTAAGCGCTATGCGGACTTCTTCCTCACCCAATACACCGAAGAAGAATTGGAAGAATTAGGGGATTACATCAAACCTAAACGCGACTATCTCTTCAACTATGAAGGCATTAAATTGTTGGCCGATCGTTACCTCGTAAAAGGTTACGACAAAGAAGTGTATGAATTGCCGCAAGAACGTTTCATGGCGATTGCTATGCACCTTGCCCTCATCGAAGGGGATCGCAAAGTAGAATTTGCCAAAAAATTCTACGACTTAATGAGCGAATTAAAAATGACCACCGCTACGCCAACCTTGGCCAATGCGGGTACGCCGTTCCATCAGCTCAGCAGCTGCTTTATCTCCGGCGTTGACGATAACCTTTGGTCTATTTACGACGTAAACAGCAAATTCTCCCGCGTATCCAAACACGGCGGTGCCCTCGGTATTTACATGGGTAAAGTGCGTGCCTTGAACAGTGATATTCGCGGTTACAAAAACTCCTCCGGCGGCGTTATCCCTTGGGTTCGTCTTTACAATGATACAGCCGTAGCCGTAGATCAGCTCGGCAAACGTAAAGGCGGCGCTACCGTAACGCTTGATATTTGGCATAAAGACTTCTACGAATTCGTAGAACTTCGTACCAACAACGGCGACGATCGTCGTAAAGCACACGATATTTTCCCTGCCATTGCCATTCCGGACATCTTCATGGAACGTTTATTGGCTCGTGAAAACTTCAGCCTCTTCGATCCACATGAAGTACAACAAGTGATGGGCTTCAACTTGGAAGATTTTTACGATGAAGACGAAAACAATAAAGCCTTCACCGAACATTATCTCCTTTGTGAAAACAATCCGGATCTCCACCCAATTCAGGTCAGCGCTTTGGATATGATGAAAAAAATCATGCGCAGTGCCGTAGAAACCGGTACGCCGTTCATCTTCTTCCGCGACACAGCGAATCGCGCCAACCCGAATAAACATGCGGGCATGATTTATGCCTCCAACTTGTGCCACGAAATCGCGCAAAACGTTGGTTTCACCAACCTCAGCGAAGAAGTGATTAATCCGGACGGCAGCATCACAACTAAAACGGTTACGGGCGACATGGTAACATGTAACCTTAACTCCATTAACCTCGGTCGAATTACGGACGAAGAATTGGAAGCAAATGTAGCCCTTCAAATTCGCATGCTCGATAATGTTATTTCCATCAACCAGTTCCCGGTACCGGAAGCTAAGATGACCAGCGAAAAATACCGTGCCATCGGCCTCGGTACGAGCGGTTACCACCACTACTTGGTGCGTCATCAGATTCAGTGGGAATCGGAAGAACACATCGAAACAGCGGACAAATTATTTGAAAACATTGCCTACTACGCAATTAAAGCATCCATGGAATTGGCTAAAGAAAAAGGTGCCTACCCTGCTTTCAAAGGTTCCGAATGGGAAACCGGTGCTTACTTCGAGCGCCGCGGTTATACATCCGAACGTTGGCAACAATTGCGCAAAGATGTAGCTAAATACGGTATGCGCAACGGTTATCTCATGGCGATTGCCCCAACCGGCAGTACCTCCAATATCGCTAACACCACAGCCGGCATCGACCCTATTTTCAAAAAATTCTTCATCGAAGAAAAGAAAGGCAGCTTCACGCCGAAAACGGCCCCTGATCTCGATAACTCCACCTTCTGGCTCTACAAAGAAGCTCACACGATTGACCAACAATGGAGTATTCGTGCCTGTGCTGCCCGCCAACGTCACATCGACCAGGCTCAATCTTTCAACTTGTACATTACACCGCAAGTTAAGGCCAAAGAAATCCTTAACCTCTACATTGAAGCGTACAAACAGGGTGTTAAAACGATTTACTACATCCGCAATCAGTCCCTCGAAATGGACGAATGCACCAGCTGTTCTTCCTGATTTAAACTAAAACAATAAGCGGTTTAGTGACCGGCAGTCATACGAACAACATAAAGCCTCAATTAATCGATGTTTTACAACGGTTCAACAGTAACATATGACTGCCGGTTAGCCGTAAATTTCATATGTTTAACCGCTTTAATATGCTATACTAAAGACAACAACTTATATAGAAAGGGTGAATGTCATTATGGATAAAAAATTAATTTTTAACGAACATGGCGAGCGCGGCACGGAAAGCATGATTGGTGGCAATACGACCAACTTGCGCGAATGGAACCGCATCAAATATGACTGGGCAACGCAGATGTACCGTACCATGCTCAACAACTTCTGGATTCCGGAAGAAATTTCGCTGAACGAAGATATCAAACAATTCCCGTTCTTGACCGACAGCGAACGCCGTGCGTTTGACAAAATTATTTCCTTCCTCAATTTCCTTGATTCGATTCAAAGTGAAAATTTACCCAACTTAAGCCGCTATATTACGGCTGCCGAAGTAGCATCGTTGCTTAACATTCAGGCATTCCAAGAAGAAATTCACGCCCAAAGTTACTCCTATATTTTGGACACCGTAACGAATCCGATTACCCGTGACCGTATTTATGACGAATGGCGTACAGATGAACACCTCTTGGCACGTAACCGTTTCATCGCCGACATTTACCAACGTTTCAGCGATGATCCGTCGGAACATAATTTAATTCGCACCATTATGGCGAACTACATCTTGGAAGGCATTTATTTCTACTCCGGTTTCAGCTTCTTCTACACCTTGGCACGCCAGGGCAAGATGACAGCAACCAGTACGATCTTTAAATACATCAACCGCGATGAAGTAACTCACCTCGTTTTATTCCAAAACATCATTCGTGAGCTTCGCATCGAACGTCCTGAATTATTTACGCCTGAATTGGAAGCGGAACTTACGAACATGCTCCGTCAAGGTACGGAAAACGAAATCGCTTGGGGCCAATACATTACGGATGACAAAATCCTCGGTATTAACAATGTATTGATTGAACGCTATATCAAATACTTGGCTAATATTCGTTTAGAAGCCATCGGCCTCAAACATCTCTATCCGGACATCAAAGAAAATCCGATGGCTTGGATTGAAAGTTTCTCCAACCTCAATAGCACTAAAACGGACTTCTTTGAAGCAAAAGTTACGAATTATACCAAAGCAGCCGCATTCGACTTCGATGATTTGGAGTAATACAGCGCTACCAACCAAACCAGGAAGGCCGGCACATCGCCGGCTTTTCTTTTTTTAGCCAAGCCGTATCATTACAATAAGCTCAGCAATAAGTCGCATAATCAACTAAATAATTAGTTTACCTGAAGTTTACGAATGTTTTGCAAAAAAAGACTTGCCAGAATAGAAACTTAGGTTTATAATGTTGGCAATCACTTTAAGAGAGGAGCCAATATTATGAATACCGCTATCAGCACTATGAACAGCCAATACTTCTATTTTTGGTTCTTTATCCAGGCAACGGGTAAAGGACTATTTGGGCTACGCTGATTTCGGTATCATTGTCAGGCTTAGTATAGTTAAGGAGCTACCCGTAGTGCACGCGGGTAGCTCCTTTTTTACTATCACTTAAAAGTAATTATTGAAAGCAACGAAGGTTGTACAAGCAGTAAAGGATTTGAATTTATGAACGAAACCTGTTTTCAAATATTCATAAGTGACGAAAGAGGAGAGATTACTATGATTATTACATTGAAGGAAAATGCTACACCGGAGAAAGTTCAAGAGTTGCGCCAAAAATTAGAGGCCCAAGGGATTACGTTACATCCAAGCCAAGGCGACAACTACTCATTAATCGGTCTCATCGGCGATACCTCACTCGTAGACAAACGCCAAATTGAATCGTTAGACTTTGTTGAAAAAGTAACACGCATTCAAGAACCGTTCAAAAAAGCTAATCGCAAATTTCATCCGGAAGACACCATCGTAGACGTAAGTGGCGTAAAAATTGGGGGCGGCCACTTCGCTATTATGGCCGGTCCTTGCTCTGTAGAAACACCGGAACAAGTGTTGGCAACGGCAAGAGCGGTCAAAGAAGCGGGCGCTACTATTCTTCGTGGCGGTGCGTTCAAACCGCGTACTTCGCCATACTCTTTCCAAGGTATGGGCCCTGAAGGCTTGCATTTATTGGAACTGGCCAAAAAAGAAACGGGGCTGCCTATCGTATCGGAAGTCATGGATCCATCCCAATTGCAATACTTCGATAATGTAGACATGCTTCAAATCGGCGCCCGCAATATGCAAAACTTCACCTTACTTAAAGAGGTCGGCAAATTAAAGAAACCGGTTCTCTTAAAACGCGGCTTATCCGCGACTTATGAAGAATGGTTGATGGCTGCGGAATACATCATGAGCGAAGGCAATACACAAATCGTACTTTGCGAACGAGGCATTCGAACTTTCGAAACGAAAACCCGTAATACCCTTGATGTAACGGCGATTCCAATGATTCATGAGCTCAGTCATTTACCGATTATTATGGACCCGAGCCACGCTGCCGGCATGAGCCGCATGGTTCGACCTTTATCCCTCGCTTCCACCGGCGGCGGTGCGGATGGTCTCATGATTGAAGTTCATATTGATCCGGCCAAAGCGCTTTGCGACGGTCCGCAAGCTTTACGTCCCGATCAATTTGCTTCCCTCACCAAAGATGTATTCGCTATGCGCGAAATTGTTACCGGTCAAAAAGCTTAATTAAGACCCGTTAATTGATACCCAGTAAAAGGAGTTACCATGGAACGTATTCATATAGAAGCCTCCACTGCCTACGATGTCATCATTGAAGATGGGGTTTTACAACATATAATAGAATATATTAAGCCCCTTAAGGGCCCCTGCCCGACCATGCTCGTCAGTGATGACCAAGTAGCTCCGCATTATGCAGCGCTTGTCAAAAAGCAACTCACCGCAGCGGGCTATACGGTATATGAATACGTATTCCCTCATGGTGAAACAGAAAAAAATGCTGCCCGACTATTGGATTTAGTGGAATTTATGGCGGCCAAAGCGCTGACCCGTAAGGATTTACTTATCGCCTTAGGAGGCGGTGTAGTCGGTGATATGGCGGGTTTTGCGGCGGCCACCTATTTACGGGGCATCGACTATATCCAGATGCCTACATCCCTATTGGCTGCAGTTGATTCATCTGTTGGCGGTAAAACGGCCGTTAATTTAAAAGCCGGCAAAAATCTGTGGGGCGCTTTTAAACAGCCGATTTTAGTACTCTGTGACCCAACTGCACTCAGCACTTTGGCGGCCGATGAATTCAGTAACGGCTGCGGTGAAGTCATTAAATACGGCATGCTCGGTTATCCGGATTTACTGGCTGATTTAATGACCAATCCTTTACGTCAAGATGACCTTCCCCATATTGAAGCGATTATCGCCCTATGCGTGAAAGCCAAAGCGAAAATTGTCAGCGCCGATGAAAGAGAATCGGGCGTCAGAGCTTTGCTCAACTTTGGCCACACGTTTGGTCACGGCATCGAGCTTTGCAGTGAATTTTCCGTAAAACACGGTATGGCCGTCAGTATCGGCATGGCCCTCATGATGCGTGCCGCTTTTAAAAACGGACACATCAGTGAAACCGAATTAAATAACTTTTTAAATCTACTGGCCGCTCATAATTTGCCGACTAACACGACTATCAGTATTGACGAACTCTTAGAGGCCGCTTTACATGACAAAAAAAGTCACGGCCAAACTATTACCATTATCTATCCGACTCGTTGGGGGCAGTGCGAACTTCGCACCATACCACACAGCGAATTAGCCCATTACGCCATAAAGGAGGTAAAACACCATGGTGCCAACTAATCCATCTGAATTTGAAGCAACCAAAACTGCGACTGTCCATTCTGAATCCGTTACCGTAACCGGAGCCATTCCAACCGGTACCATTGCGGCCATTCCGGCCAAGGCCCACGCTCATCGAGCCTTGATTGCCGCTGCTTTGGCGGACAGCCCGTCCAGTTTACTCATTGCGCACTATTCAGAAGATATTGACGCCACTATTGCCTCTTTGCGTGGCTTAGGTGCTACTATTGAGAAAACAGAGAGCGGGGTTACTGTCACACCCATCCCCGAAAACCAAAAACACGGCACCATTGATGCTCACGAATCAGGAACTACCTTGCGCTTGCTCTTATCGGTAGGTTCCGCCATTTGTGATACCACCGATGTAACCGCAGCCGGTCGTTTACCGGATCGCCCGTTGGAGCCTTTAAAAAGCCAATTGGAAGCTCATGGCATCAACTTTTCGGCGGCCAAGCCGCCATTTACCATTAGCGGTCATTTAACAGGTGGGCTTTTTGAAATGGTAGGCAATGTGAGCAGTCAATTTTTTTCCGGCCTCTTATTGGCCTCACCAAAACTGGATGAAGATACTTTAATAAACAGCACAACACCGTTACAATCCCGCGATTATGTGACGTTGACGCGTCATGTCATGGCGGATTTTGGCGTTACCGCCTATACCTCCGATGATGGCAACAGTTTTACCGTTCCCAAAGGGCAACATTACCGCGGCCTCGAAAGTTATCCCATCGAAGGGGACTGGTCAAACAGTGCCATTTGGCTCGTAGCCGCCGCCATCACCGGCCAACCGCTTACCATCACTAATTTGCAACCCGATTCGACGCAGGCGGATCGGCGCATCTTAGATATTGTTGACTGCGCCGGCACCACCGTGGAATGGCAAACAGAAGACGGTACCGTTGTTGAAGATGATGAATTGGACAAAATTAAAGTGCCGTTACGCCTTCATTGTGAAGGTCGTGCCATTGACCCTATAACGGTTGATTTAGAACAATGTCCTGACTTATTACCTGTTTTAGCGGCCTTAGCCTGCAGTATCGAAGGGGAAAGCTGGTTTATCAACGGTGAACGCTTGCGTCTTAAAGAATCAGACCGCTTATTAGCCGTTCGTGATTTGGTGAGAACTTTAGGCGGCACCGCTCACATTGAAGGAGATAATCTCTACATTAACGGTACCGAAAGTCTTACCGGCGGCACCGTTACTTCCCACAATGACCATCGTCTCGTTATGGCTGCTACACTCATGGCACTATACAGCGATGATCCGATTACGATTACCGACAGTCAGGCCATCAATAAATCCTATCCGCTATTCTTCAGCCATTGGAATCAATTAGGCGGTCACGCCAAATAATTTACTATCTAACCTTTCAAAACAGGAGACGCTTATGAGTTCAAGTTTTGGCAAAAATCTTACTATTTCTGTATTCGGAGCCTCCCACGGCAAGGCTATCGGCGCCGTAGTCGATGGTCTGCCATGCGGTGTAACCGTCGATGAAGCGGCCTTGGCCCGCTTTATGAAGCGCCGTGCCCCGGGGCAAAGTTTAATTACCACCCAACGTAAAGAAGCAGATCAACCCGTATTTCTAAGCGGCCTCGTAGAGGGCCAACTCAGTGGTTCACCACTTGCCTTTTATATTGAAAACACGAATCAGCATTCTAAGGACTATAATAATTTACGTGATATACCGCGCCCATCCCATGCTGACTATACGGCACGCATGCGCTATGGTGAAAAAGTGGACATGCGCGGCGGCGGTCATTTCTCCGGTCGCCTTACGGCCCCACTCTGTTGTGCCGGTGGCATTGCCTTGCAAATTCTTAAACAAAAAGGCATTGAAATAGGTGCCCATTTAAAACAGATTGGCTCGGTACAAGATACCACTATGAGCTTCACCGAACCGGATATGGCGGCCCTTCAAAAAGTAAGCCACGAAACCGTAGTCATGGTATCCTCTCAGGCACGCCTTAAAGCAATTACCTATATTGATGAATTGCGTCAGGAAGGGGATTCTACCGGCGGCATTATAGAGCTGTTTGCTACGGGTCTGCCGGCGGGCCTTGGGAATCCGAATTTTGACGGCATTGAAAATCGCCTTAGCCGTGCCCTTTTTGGTATTCCCGGCGTTAAAGGCGTTGCTTTCGGCAGCGGTTTTGACGGTTGCCTCGACCGCGGTTCCAATCAGAACGACCCGTTCCGTTTAGAAAACGGCAAAGTTCGCACCTTAAATAATAATAGCGGCGGCATCCAAGGCGGTATTACCAACGGCATGCCGCTCGTTCTCAAAGTGGGCATGAAGCCGACTGCCTCTATTGCCAAAGTACAGCCAAGCTTCAGTTATGAAGCAGCTGCCAATACGGATTTACAGATTAAAGGTCGTCATGATCCTTGCATCGCCGTTCGTGCCGTACCGGTTGTTGAAGCTGTCACCGCCTTAGTCCTATTAGATTTTCTCTTAGATAACACTATTAAACTTGATTGATAAGAGCCTAAAATTTAATTACGGGCAAACTACTATTTTCCTAATTTTCGACTAACTATTATAGTCGGTACCGAAATACACATTTCCAATGAACGGAAAGGATATTATTATGAATCATACATCTACGCTGACCCCTTTCGGCCTCTTGGGCAAAACCTTGGGGCACAGCTATTCGCCACAAATTCATAAGGCTCTCGGCAATCCCGACTATGTACTGTACGAACGAGCTTCTCACGAATTAACCGACTTCTTAAGTCAATCCGAACTGAAGGGCTTAAACGTTACCATTCCTTATAAAAAAGACGTCATGAGCGCCTGCCAAACTTTATCTGACGCGGCCAAACATATCGGGGCCGTCAACACCATGGTCCGTCAAGCCGACGGCAGCTGGTACGGTCACAACACGGACTATGACGGTTTTATATATATGCTGGAGCGAGCCGGTATTACTGTTAAAGATAAAAATGTAGTTGTTTTGGGAGACGGCGCTACAGCCCATACGATTCATGTGGCTCTAACCGATTTGGGAGCCAAAGAGATTAGCCACCTTTCCCGTAAAACAGCGCCTTTTTATAGTGACGCCAAAAGCTACGGGGCCGATGCCGATGTACTCATCAATGCCACGCCGGTCGGTACTTTTCCGAATTGCCCGGATAGCTTAATTTCATTGGATGATTTTCCTAAACTCAAAGGCGTAGCCGATGTGATTTATAATCCTTATCGCACGGCCCTTCTTATAGAAGCGGAGCAACGCGGCATTCCTTATACCGATGGTCTCCCCATGCTTGTAGGACAGGCGGTAGCGGCAGCTAAGCTGTTCATGCAAAAAGAGTTTCCACCGGAAGCAACGGAAGCTATCATTCGTCAAATGCGTCATGCTCAGGAAAATATTATTCTCATCGGCATGCCCGGTGTAGGCAAAACAACTATCGCCACTGCGCTCGCGGAACGCTTACAGCGACCGCTCATCGACTGTGATGATGTATTTGAAGAACGGTACTGTCACCCCGGCGAATATATTAAAACCTATGGGGAAGCCCAATTTCGTAAAAAAGAAACGGCCCTCTTGGCCGAACTTTGCAAAACCACCGGAGCCATTATTGCCACCGGCGGCGGCGTTGTAACTCAACCGGTTAATTATCCTATTTTGCGCCAAAACGGCCGCATCTATTGGCTTCGCCGCCCCCTTGAGAAATTAGCCGTTGACGGTCGTCCACTTTCACAGGGGGGGCTGGAGCGCTTAGAATCTTTATATACTGTAAGAGAACCGCTGTACGAAGCCTTTTCACAATGTAGTTTTGACATAAACGATCCGGATACCGGAGCTGCTCAGATTGAGGAGGAATATCATGCACATTTTAATTCTTAACGGCCCCAATATTAATCTGTTAGGTTTAAGAGAGCCGGATATTTACGGCTCTGAAACGTATGAACAGCTCGTCCAAATGATTCGCCAACATGCTCATGAGCGTCATATCGCGGTTAGTTTTTATCAGAGTAATCACGAAGGCAGCTTGGTAGACCGAATTCAGGCGGCCCATAATGACGCCGAAGCCATCATTATCAATCCGGCCGCTTATACGCATACATCAATAGCTATTCTTGACGCCTTAAAAGCGATTGGCCTCCCTACGGTGGAAGTGCACATCTCCAATCCCGATGAACGGGAAAGCTTCCGTCATTTCTCCTATGTAAGCGAATATGCTGAAAAAACCATCAAAGGCCATGGTCTTAAAGGCTATATCGAAGCCATGGATTATCTTATTGATAGGTATGGTGATAAGGAATAAAACACCGGCTTATAGGACAAAAAGTGTGTGTGGCTTT
>NZ_HF986214.1:51602-58767 GCF_000431435.1 Veillonella sp. CAG:933 | reverse complement strand
TTTTAGGTCTAACTTTAAGGGGTCGGTTCAGTACACCTCGGATGTAGGCTTTTTTGCATTTTCATTGACAATAGTTCATCTGAGAATTACAAAAACTCAATTTTTACATAAACTTTACAAATGAAAAGTGTAATGTTGTTAACCACGATTGCCAATTCGTGTTATACTAAGAGTAAAGGCTTTGTAAATTATCAAGATAGTGTAAAATGTATTTGTGTGGAGGAGTCGAACATGTCCTTACAAGAAGTCTCAGAACGACCTTTGGTACTCGGCGTTTTGACCGTATCGGATACCCGTACACCGGAAACCGATAAGGGCGGCGACACGGTTGTTCAACTAATCGAGGAAGGAGGCCATATTGTAAAAGTCAGGACGATTGTACCTGATGATTTTACAAGAATTTCCGAAGTATTGCAACGTTGGATTGCAATCGAAAGTCTGGATGCTGTTATTTTAACAGGCGGTACAGGCATAGCCAAGCGTGATGTATCGATTGAAGCAGTGGAGTCACTGTGCACTAAAATAATCCCGGGATTTGGCGAATTATTCAGATATTTAAGCTTCACCGAAGATATCGGTACGAGAGCCATTGCGTCGCGAGCAACGGCCGGTGTAAGTTCCGATGTATTGCTTATTTCATTGCCTGGATCGGTTGGCGCCGTTACACTCGGCATGACCAAATTAGTATTGCCTGAAATTCGTCACTTAGTTTTTGAAATCAATAAATAGCAAGTACCACAATCATAAGTTATGGAGGATATTATGGCTTTTCATTTAAAAGGCAAGGAAGAAAAATTTTTCAACATTTTAAATAATCATGTTTCACTATGCCATGACGCATCCGTTGTTATGGAGCAGGCATTTAAAAATGAATTACCTAAAGAAGAAGCACTCCGCGTAATCGACCAGAAAGAAAAAGAAGCCGATCAATTGGTAAACCAAACGATTGAACAGTTGCGGTCCACCTTTATTACCCCAATGGATCGTGAAGACATTCAACAACTCATTGAACAGTTGGATATTACTTTGGATAGTATGAAAGACATTATGGATAAAATGTGTATGTATAACGTAGGTCAACCTACCAAAGGTGCTATCCGTTTAATTGAAATTGTGCAGAAATGCTTAAAACATATTACAAAATCCATTTCTTATATGAATAGCCTTAAGAAGAATCATGTTCGTGTAGAAGGCCGCGTGCTTGAAGTACTTCGTCTGGAAGAAGAAGCTGACGCCGTATATCATGAAGAAATGGCCATTTTATTCCGCGATTGTAAAGATCCGATTGAAATCATCAAATGGAAGGAAATCCTTAGCTCCATGGAAGAAGTCATTGACGGTTGCGAGGATTTGGTCGGTACATTCCGCCGGGTTGTGTTGAAGTATGCTTGATCATTGGTTTGTATGGCTGGTGGTACTCTTAGCATTGGCTTTTGATTATATTAACGGGTTCCATGATACGGCCAACGCCATTGCTACATCCGTATCGACGCGAGCCATTTCACCTAAAAAAGCGGTTATGATGACGGCGGTCCTCAATTTCGTGGGGGCCCTCGTAAGTACCGGTGTAGCTAAGACCATCGGCGGTGATTTAGTTATGTCCGCCAATTTAATTAATGCGGAAGTTATCAGTGCGGCCCTCTTGGGAGCTATCATTTGGAACTTGGTCACCTGGTGGTACGGAATTCCGAGTTCTTCGTCACACGCCCTTATCGGCGGTGTTATCGGGGCGGTTATGGTAGCTGTCGGTCATGAAGCCCTTAACTTTAACGGCATCGGTAAAATTTTCTTATCACTCGTGTTATCGCCGATTATTGCCATGATTTTAGGTTATATTATCATGCACATCTTATTGTTCCTGTTCGGTAGTTTCTCGCCGATTGCTTTGAATGACAGATTCCGCAATATGCAGTTATTATCCGCGACCTTAATGGCGTTTTCCCACGGTTCCAACGATGCGCAGAAGGCAATGGGGATTATTACCTTAACCTTACTCAGCGGCGGTTATATCGATACTTTAGATGTACCGACTTGGGTAAAAGTAGCCTGTGCGTCCGCTATGGCCTTAGGTACGGCAGCCGGCGGTTGGCGTATTATCAGCACCATGGGTACTAAGATTTTTAAACTAGAAAGCATCAACGGCTTTGCGGCCGATTTGAACTCTGCCATTACGATTTTTACCGCTACTTTCTTACACTTACCGGTATCGACCACACACGTTGTGAGCGGCTCGATTATGGGGGTAGGGACGGCTAAACGTGTTAAGGCCGTAAACTGGGGTGTAGCGCGCTCCATGGTATTAGCTTGGTTTGTGACCATTCCGTTAAGTGCCATTATGTCAGGCATAGCCTATTTAGCAATCGATATGATTCGCGAAATTTTATAAAAATTCGCTGAATATCTTGTAAAATTGAATAGATGTGTTATTGCAATTACACACTGTATTGTCTATAATGTAAGTAATAGAAAAAATGCTCGAGATTTGAGCATTTTTTTGTGAACTCAATGTATACTAAGATTGTATTGTTCAATCTTACAAAAGGGAAAGCGAATTATTGGGATAATGATTCGAATTAGGATTTAGGGGGTCACAATGAAACTTAACCAAGCAACAGATTATGCATTCCGTATGGTTTTGCATATGTCGCTCCTGCCGAATGGGACTAAAATTACCGGCGGGGAGCTCGCCAAAGCGCAGAAAATTCCGGATCGATTTCTTCTCAAAATTATGAGAAATTTAATATCAGGCAATATTATGCAATCGTTCCGCGGTGTAGATGGCGGTTTTGCCTTAGCACGTAAACCTAAAGAAATCACTTTATTAGATGTTATAGAAGCTGTAGAAGGGGCAACCTATTTGCAGCGGTGTTTGTATGATAGTGAAACTTGTTCCCGTGGTTGTCACGGTAATTGTTCGGTACAAGAGCAATTTTGTCAAATTCAAAGCCATTTAGTTAAGGAACTACAAGCTGTGGATTTTGAAACCTTGGCGAAACGTGAGCGAGAAATACATTTACAGAGAGTTTGTCCATCGAAGGCGCAAGCGCGCGATTTATAAGTGAGGAGGTTTTACGTATGATGGAAGCATTACTGTTAGCTCGATGGCAATTTGCCTTGACATCGATCTATCACTGGCTGTTCGTTCCTGTTACACTAGGGATGACAGTAGTCGTTGCATGTTTAGAAATTACTTATGTATCGACAAACAATGAAGTGTACAAAAAAATGGCAAAGTTCTGGGGGAAATTATTTTTAATCAATTTTGCCATGGGTGTTGTAACCGGTATCGTGCAGGAGTTCCACTTCGGTATGAACTGGGCTGAATATTCCCGTTTCATGGGTGATATCTTCGGCGCACCTCTTGCCTTGGAAGCTTTAACAGCTTTCTTCCTTGAATCCACTTTTATGGGGGCTTGGATTTTTGGCTGGGACAAATTGTCCGCTAAAGCTCATGCGGTTGTAGCCGTATTGGTAGCTATCGGTACCAACTTATCCGCTTTCTGGATTTTGGTGGCCAGCTCCTTTATGCAGCATCCGGTTGGTTATGTGATTCGTAATGGCCGTGCAGAAATGCAGGACTTCGGCGTTATTTTGAGCAACGGTTATGTACCGGGCCAATTCAGCCATATTTTCTTTGCCGGTCTTATGACTGCAGGCGTTATCATCGCATCTATCAGTGCTTGGCACATTCTCCGCAATAATGCGGTAGATTTCTACAAACGCTCTATTAAATGGGGCTTAGTTTTCACAATTATCGGTGGTGTTTTGGTTGCCGGTGCCGGTCACTTACATGGCCAGTATGTAACTAAAGTACAACCTATGAAAATTGCATCCGTTGAAGGTCTTTGGGACACAACTAAAGGTGCATCTTTCAGTTTAGTTGCTTCGATTGATGAAAAAAATCAGGTAACTAACAGTGCTATCGAAATTCCTGGTTTACTCAGCTTCATCGCTACTGATGACTTCAACGGTGAAATGAAAGGTATGAAAGACCTTCAGAATGCTGATGTACAAAAATATGGTCCTGGGGACTATATCCCACATGTAACGTCCATGTACTGGACATTCCGTGCTATGATTTTCTCCGGCTCTTTGGTATTGTTGGTAGCTATCATTGCTTTCGCAATGAACCGTGCCGGCAAATTGGAACAATCACGCGGTATGTTACAACTCGTATTCTGGATGTTACCATTCCCTTACATTGCTAACGCAACCGGTTGGTATGTTGCTGAAATGGGTCGTCAGCCATGGCTTGTTTACGGCTTACAGAAAACAGCTGACGGTGTATCCAGCACTGTAACGGCTGCTGAAGTTTGGACTACCATTATTGGTTTCTCCGCTGTTTACATTTTGGCAGCGATTGCAGCACTTTATTTAGCGGTTAAACACATTAAAAAAGGTCCTGAAGGCAATCCGTCTCATGATATCGAAGGAGAGGAGGCAGCATTATGGAAGTAATTTTACAGAACTTAGACGTAGTGTGGTTCATCCTCGTTTGCGTATTATTCGCTGGGTTCTTCACACTTGAAGGCTTTGACTATGGTGTAGGCATTTTGCTTCCATTCTTAGGTAAAACTGATGTGGAACGTCGTCAAATGATCAATACCGTTGGTCCTGTATGGGACGGCAACCAGGTATGGATGATTACGGCCGGTGGTGCAACATTTGCATCCTTCCCACATGTTTATGCTACTTTGTTCAGTGGTTTTTACTTGGCTTTATTCTTGATGTTAGCTGCTTTAATTGCTCGCGGCGTAGCATTCGAATTCCGTAGTAAAGACAAATCCATTGCATGGCGTAAAACTTTCGATTATTGCATTTTCTTCGGTTCTTTAATTCCGGCTCTTCTTTGGGGCGTTACTGTTGGTAACTTGATTCAAGGTACTCCGATTGATGCTCAGATGAACTTCGTAGGCGGCTTCTTCGATTTACTTAGCCCTTACACAATCCTTTGTGGTTTGGCATTCATCTTGGTATTCGTTTATCATGGTGCTTTGTATACGGCTATTAAAACAACCGGTCCTATCTCTGAACGTGCACGTGCTACCGCTTTGGTAGAAGGCGTGATTACTGCAGTAGGCGCTCTCGTATTAGTAGGGGCTACTTACTACTTCACTGATTTGTTCAACAGCATGATTGCAACAGTTGCGTTTGCTCTTTGCATCGTATTCTTCTTGATTTCTTGGGGCTTCACCCGCGTACGTCGTCCGGGCGTTGGCTTCACTTTCAGCTGCTTGAGCATTATTTCGGTAACAGCCGCTTACTTTGCAGGTTTGTTCCCACGTATCATGGTTTCCAGCTTAAATCCGGCTTGGAGCTTAACGATTAAAAATGCTTCGTCTTCCGAATATACGTTGACGTTGATGACGATTGTAGCACTTATCTTTGTGCCAATCGTATTAATCTACCAAGGTTGGACTTACTGGACATTCCGTCATCGTGTAAGCCCTGACGATTTACACTATTAATTAAATACTGACTCATTAGAGCCTTCGATTGGATTATAATGAGATTTTGAAAAGCGTGCCGCAAGGTGCGCTTTTCTTTTTGTATGGCGGTGCTTTTCCTTTAATATTCAGCCGTAGCTCTTTATATATTTATTCGTATTCGATATATCAAAAGACCGTTTAAATTATATTATGAGATTACAGATGTCCCCGGAGTGTGGTAAGATAAAGGTAGCAGTTGAAAAATACTCGTAATTAAGACATTAGGGAGGCGTGGTTTACATGAGTACATATAAGAGTGTTGCATTTGCCAACGATAATCGTGAAAAATTTATAGCTATGCGGCGTGATTTGCATCAACATCCGGAACCGGGTTGGTTGGAATATCGGACGGCCGCTATGGCAGCTGATCGCTTGACTGAATTAGGTTATGATTTAAAAGTCGGCAAAGAGGTTGTTAAGGCCGAATCGCGTATGGGTGTGCCTGAAGACGCCGTTATGAAAGCGGCCATGGACCGAGCCCTTCAAGAAGGGGCTAATCCAAAGTGGGTAGAAGCCATGGGATATGGTTTTACCGGCATGGTGGCGACCTTGCATTTCGATGACGAGGGGCCTACGGTAGCTTTCCGTGCCGACATCGACTCCAATGATGTTATGGAATCCACGGCAGACGATCATTTACCGGTTAAAGAAGGGTTTGTATCGAAGCATGAAAAAGCCATGCATGCTTGCGGTCATGATGCCCATTTAACAATGGCCCTAGGCTTGGCCGAATATATAACGACTCATAAAGAAGGGCTCCACGGCACCTTTAAATTGATTTTACAGCCTGCTGAAGAGGGGGTTCGTGGTGCGAAATCCATGGTTGATGCCGGTGTTGTTGATGATGTAGATATCTTCTTCGGCATGCATATCGGGATTAATAAGAATATTGCCGGTTGCCTTGCTTGTTTAAATAACGGCTTCTTGGCTACGACTAAATTAGACGTAACCTTTAAAGGCTACTCCTCTCATGCAGGCGGGTCGCCGGAGCTTGGCAAAAACTCCTTATTGGCAGCTTGTACGGCGGCTTTAAACTTGCAAGCCATTTCTCGTCACTCCAAAGGTAACTCCTGTATTAACGTAGGCGTTTTAGAGTCCGGCACAGGTCGTAACGTTATTCCGGACAGAGCCTATTTACAGATAGAAACGCGCGGTGCTACCGGTGAAGTTAATGATTATATCTGCAAACGAGCCTATGAAGTGTTAAAAGGTGCGGCCGCTATGTATGAAAATGAAGTGGACATCAAAGAAATGGGCAGTGCGCCGGCCTGCATTAACTCAGAAGATTTGGCTAAAGAAGTACAGGTTATTGCCAAAGATTTAGGTATCTTTAAAGATGTACCGTTAGCCAATGAAGGGGGCGGCAGTGAAGACTGCGCTTACTTCTTGGAACGGGTAATCGGCAATGGCGGACGCGGTACCTATATGATTTTAGGTTCCGATATTGCGGCACCGCATCATAATCCTAAGTTCAATATTGACGAAAAGGATATGATTAATGGCATTGCTTTTACGGGCGCTTTAATTGAATCTTATTTGAAAGAAAAATAAGCACAATAAACTTAAGGAAAATAAGCACAATAAACTTAAGGTAGAATAAGCGCACTAACGTTATGGTGCAAAATAAAATAGCGTCCGGAGTTTGCAGTAAATTTTTATAGTACATAACTAAAAGC
>NZ_HF986214.1:49828-51569 GCF_000431435.1 Veillonella sp. CAG:933 | reverse complement strand
AGCCAATTTTGGCTGAGGCGCTTTATTTTCTATTTTAAATTATAAGTGGTAGCTCAATTTGTCTAAACTAATCTTAGTTTTTACGTATTTATGATTTTAAACTTTTTGTGTTGGATATACCAGACGCGCCATGTGAAGAGGGTGGCGGCGATGGCTGTACTGCCTAAGAGGCCAATCCAAATGGCGTATGGCCCGTAGTTTAGTACGAAGGTAAAGAAGGCAGCAATGGGAATGCTGGTACCACAGAAGCTGCTTATGGCGATAATCGAGATGATGCGCACATCTTTATAGCCGCGTAGAATACCTTGAATTGGTGTTCCTAAAGCGTCAATAACCGTGAAAAATACGGCGTAACTAAGGAAGCTGCCGATTAATCCTACCATACTCGGATCATTGGTATAGTAACCGGCGATGCGCGGTAAATTTGTAAAGGTATAGAGGCAAATACTTAATGCTAATACTACAGCTGTACCACGGGCGATATAAGAATAGGTTTTGGCAGCTAGTAAGTTTTTGGCGCCTACTGCATAACCTACCGTGATAGTGGCGGCAATACCGATGCTTAAAGGCACACCATAGAATAACGATGTAAAGCTGATAGCAGCCTGATGGGCGGCAATAATTTTAGTACCGTAAACGGTGGCGGCAATGCCAGCGAGGCTGAAAATACTGCTTTCTGCAAAAATGGCAAGCCCGATGGGGATACCTAAACGTAATTGTTCTCGAATGTAGGTAAAATCAAAAGTGAAGCCTTTACGGAATAATCGGTAATTTTTAAAAGTTTTGCCAAAGAGTAATAAAGTTACGAAGGCTAAGAAATTAAACCAGTAAGCTACAGTAGTAGCAATGCCGGCACCAAGCGCTCCTAAGGCAGGAAAGCCGAAATAACCGAGTATAAGAGCGTAATCAAGGAAAATATGAACACCCAGGCCACAGAGGATAATATACATGGTGTAGCGTGTATAACCATGACAATCGACGGTATTACGCAAGACACAGGTTAAAATAAGTGGCAACAGGCCCCAAGCAATGGCCTTTAAATAGAGCCAACAAATTTCGTAGGCGGCCGGCTCCAAATTCAAACTTAATAATAATGGGTCAAGGACAGTTACGCCTAAGAAAATTAAGAGTAAAAAGAAACAGACACTTAAAATAAGCCCGTGATATATAATTGTAGGGATATTATCTTTATGATTCGCGCCTAAGAGCTGTGCAATGATAGGGGAGATACCCAGATGAATCCCCAATATGCCGAAATAACAGGCTGTCCATAGATTAAAGCCTACAGACATGCCGGCTAAATCCACCGTGCTGAATTGGCCCGTAAGGACTACTGATACGAAGGATCCGCCGGTTATAGCGAATTGCGTCAAAATAATGGGGATTGTTAACGCGACAAAGTGTTTTATTTTATCAAATAGTGTTGTTGAAATTGGTTGTTCCATACGTTTGCTACCTCAAAAAAAAACACACCAAAGTATCTATCTTCTAAGACCTACGATAGACGCATTGATGCATTAATGCCGCTTACCCGCATCCGGTGACACAAGGTAAGACTGTGTATTACTAAATTTTAAAACTAAAAGCTTTTATCTGTCTGTTATTCTAACATAGAATATATGAAAAGTCCATAGTCATGACTAATAGACGAATGTCCACTATTTTGATGAGTGGGTGATGTCATAATAATAGATAAATGACAATAAAAAATAATAACGAAAACGCCCCGTTCTTAAGGAAC
>NZ_HF986214.1:41659-49803 GCF_000431435.1 Veillonella sp. CAG:933 | reverse complement strand
TAAGGAACGGGGCGTTGGTGTTATACAGATTTAATGTTACTATTTAGCTGCTTCCACAATAATTTGTAAAGCTAAGCGGGCGGAATTATATAAATCTTCTTCCTTAATGCATTCTTCTTTCGTATGCACATTGGTCATACCAACACCGAGAACGGCTGTCGGTACACCATAGGCATTGAAGAAGCTGGCATCACTGCCGCCGCCGGATTCAACTACATTAACGGTGAAGCCCAATTCTTCGGCCGCTTTGGAAGCGAGGCGAATTGTTTCGGAATCTACCGGCACATCGAACGGATCGTAAGCCGGTAATACTTCTACTTTAATGGACGTATTAGTGTCTTTAGCGCCCTGTTCGAAAATAGCTACCACTTCGTCGGTTAATTTAGCTAATTTTGCTTTATTACGGCTGCGGGTTTCCATAAAGATAACCGCTTCTTCCGCTACGATATTGGTAGCACGACCACCACTGATGGTACCGATGTTGCAAGTCGTTTCTTCGTCGATACGGCCTTGCGGTAATTTTATTAAAATATGACCGGCCGCAACGATGGCGTTAATGCCTTTTTCCGGAGCGTTGCCGGCATGAGCCGCTTTACCGGTGATGGTGGCACGTACTTTGTTCTGGCCCGGTGCTTTATGTACGATACGGCCCGGTGCACCGGAGGTATCAAAAGTATAACCCAATTTAGCTTTAAGTAAGGACGAATCCATATTCTTAGAGCCGTTTACACCGCCTTCTTCAGCGATAGTAAAGACAACCTGTATATCGCCATGAGGGAGATTGTCTTCTTTAACAACACGCAAGGCTTCTAGGATAGCTACCACACCGGCTTTGTCGTCACCCCCGAGGATTGTAGTGCCGTCCGAAGTAATGAGGCCGTCTTTAATTTGTGGTTTAATATTGGCGCAAGGTTCTACGCAGTCCATGTGAGCGGTGAGCATAATCATAGGGGCGGAAGGAACATTTCCTTTAAGAGTTGCCACTAAGTTACCTGCATTGCCACCCAATTTTTCACCGGCATTATCTTCTTCAACGGTAAAACCGAAAGCTTCTAAACGCTTGGTCAATAAGTCGGCGATTTCACGTTCTTTAAGGGTGGAGCAAGGAATTTGAATCAATTCTAAGAATTCATCAAGGATACGCTTTTCTTGGATCATGAGAACCTCCTAAACATAATGTGAGAGAATAAAATAAAGAAATTGTATAATGTGAGAGTTTTCAGTTATAAATAATTAATAGTACCGGTTAATATAGTAATGAATAGGGGATGCAAATTTCAACTTAGAATAAAATAAGGAATGTAATAACGCCAACCAACATTGGCACGATATTACGTTTGGCAAGCTCCATAGGACCTACATTGGCGAGGGATGCACAAATAATGGCCGCACCCGCTACCGGTGAAGTAGAACGACCGATAGCCCCTGAAATCTGTGCCAAGGAGCCAAGGTCGACCATGTTCATGCCGAAGCTGGCTGCATGCGGTGTGATGGCACCGTTGAAGGCAAGCGCTGCTGCGTCGCCGGAACCGCTTAAGATAGCGATAATGAACGGACCGAAGCTGCCGGCAATTTTAGCGAATGATTGAGAATCCTTCATATACGTTAATAACGCATCGGTAAGGCCCATGGCCTGCATGCCTTTGGTGAAAACCGCAGCGGCGATGATAAGACCGATGATGCTGCCGTAGGCATCGCCCATGCNNNTGCCGTAGGCATCGCCCATGCCCTTGAAGAAGTCTTTCGTTACTTCTTCAAGGGCATGGGCGCGGGCAATAATGAGAGCTACTACACAGCCGATAATCATAGCGGCCGGTACGCTTACTTTAGCAATCCCCATATCTTTGAGCGCAGCAATGTTTAAGTTGGTTACAACTAAAATAACGAGCGCCACAATCGGTGCCATAGCTTTAAGACCGTTAACTTTGAATTTACTTACGATAGAAGCGGTACCTTGTTCTGCTAACGCTTCTTGGCGAGCCTTGCTTGGGCCTTCCTTGCGAAATGCCGCTACTAAGGTAAGTGATACGGCTACTACTAAGGATGCGATGATGGCCGGTAAGGCAGTTTCAAGGACAACGAACATAACATCTACATTGGCCATCTTGGAAATGAAGGCCACATGCGTATTGCCGGGGCTGATGGCACTGCCCCAAGTGCCGGCTAAGATAGCGGCACCGGCCATGGCCGGATGTACGCCGGCCGCAATTAAAGCGGGAATCAAGATACTGCCGATAGCCGCAGCGGCACCGGCTGCACTGGTAACGGCGATGTTGAGCCACCAGGTTACGAGCATGGCAAGCGGAATGATAATGGCATGGCTTTTAGAAATAAGGCCTGATAATGCATGCACTAAATGTTGGTCACATTCCGTATGCTTCATAACGAAAGCAAAGCCCATTACGGTACAAATAGTTGGGACTAAGGAACCGTGAATCATGGTTTTGACAAACGAATCCATGAATTGGCCCATTACGCCGCCGATGAAACACATAAGTGCGCCGGCTACAAGTAGAACGGTGCGGGTTTCATACTTTCTAATGATGGCGGCAAATGCGATGATTACGATAATACCACCTGTCAGTTGCATCATAGGTAACACCTCCGTAAGAAATACCCCCTACTATATAACATGGTATAATACTACTATAGGCTAAATTAGAAAAAAATGCCACATTTAAATGATAAAATATAATTTTGATTATGTTAATTTTGCATACATTATGAGTGTTTTCAATGGCGTATATGATTTGAGTATTTGCAATTATGTTTAAAATATGCTACTTTACGGTGGAGGTAGACGTATGACAACCGGCAGAGAATGTGCGTGGGCTAAACGCAGCTTGGAAGAGCAAGTATATCATGATACCGAGTGGGGCGTGCCAACCCATGAGGATTCCGTTTTGTTTGAGTTTTTAGTACTGGAAACTATGCAGGCCGGACTCAGTTGGACGTTAGTACTAAAACGTCGCGAAGCCATGCGTGAAGCATTTGATGGTTTCGATATAAATAAAGTGGCGGCCTATACGCCGGACAAAGAGTCTCAATTATTGGAGAATCCGAATATTATTCGGAATCGACTTAAGATTGCTTCACTTCGTAAAAATGCCTTGGCATTTAAGAAAATTCAGGCCGAGTTCGGATCTTTTGATGCGTATATCTGGGCGTTTACGAACGGCGAAAGTTTAGTTGGTCACTGGCAAACAGAAGCGGACGTGCCGGCTATAACACCGTTGGCGGAGCAAATCAGTAAGGATTTGAAGAAACGCGGTTTTACCTTTGTGGGACCTACGATTGTATATTCTTTTTTACAGGCTATCGGCATGGTAAACGACCATATTGTGAGTTGCCCTTGTTATGAACGTTTAACAAAGTAGGAGGAATCATGCAATTTTATAATTTTTTATACCAACATGGACATATAGCCTTCAGCCAATATATTTATCGGATTGGCACGTATCATTATAATTGGCATCCGGAGATTGAAGTGCTCTTAGTACTGCAGGGAGCGGTCGAGGTATGTCATGACAATGAGTACACCAATTTGGGCCCCGATGATTTTATTATCTTGCCGCCGCAGTGTGGGCATGCTACGTTGGCTTTGGAGCCGGATACGATAGCTATGGTGTTACATTTACATCCGCAAATGCTGGCGCAATATGACAAGGAATTTAGGCAATCCAGTTTCTTTTTGGCCACCGATGAAATGACTCGATACGATTCAGGGTATGACAAGTTGCGGACACAACTTAGTGAATTGATGCGGCAGTTGGCTAAACATAAAGTTGATGAGGTTACGACCATTAATGTGGTAGAAGAACCGGATATTGCAATAGAAAGGGAATTTTTAGGTATTCTCCATTGTTTAATCGATTTGTTAAAGCCTGTTTCCTATATGCCTCAGGGAAATCCGGTGGCCTTGCAACAGGCGGCTACCTTTGAAAAAATGATTACTTACATTGATCAACATTATAAAGAACCGTTGACTTTGGGGGAGATAGCCGATATTGGCGGCTATACCGAAAGTTATGCGTCGCAATTTTTTAAACGGCAGTTGGGCATTTCGTTTAAGGCCTATGTACTGCGCATGCGCTTAAGAGAGGCAGCGGTACAGTTAGTTAATACGAAGCAGCAAATCGTAGACATTGCCAATGAATGTGGCTTTTCTGATGTGAAAGCCTTTAATACGGCCTTTCGCAAGCATTTTCATACGACGCCGACGGAATATCGTCAGGTAGCCGGCAAGGTAGAGCGTCATACGATGATGGATAATTGGAAGGAATATATTGCCGTCGATGATGCGGGGATTAATGAGCGGTTAGAGACTTATAGAAAAAATACGACTGAAAATGAGGCGACCCCGACTGATAAAGGCGCGCATCCTATGAGTGAGTCAAGCAGCGCTGATGCTGAATTGGTGGCCGCTCGTGAACAATTACGTCTCGCATTAGCTACTTTGGATGAAATTTTAGATAAATAAATACGGCTATCTAAAAAAAGTGGAAGTTGGCATTTTTTTATATTATTTGAAATAAGAATACGGTCATATGATAAGTAGGGAGTGATGATAATAGCCGGTTTTTAAAAATAAAAGCCGGTTGTTTTTTTATATCATTTGCATTAAAAGTATATAACAAATCGCATAATAAAGAGTAATTGATAATAATTTTCATAGCGTAATTTGGATAGCTGAATTATGGTATATGCGTATAATGAAAGTATCGAATGCATTCACAGTATCACCAATACAATTAGTGTACGAGAGGAGACAAAGATGGATGGTGTTATTGTAACCCTAGTTCTTTTAGTTTTTGCCATTATCATGTTCGTTTGGGAGAAAATCCCCTTGTCCATAACCGCTATGACGGTAGCCGTTTGCTTGACCTTGACCGGTGTGCTCACACCGAAAGAAGCATTCTTAGGCTTTGTGGATTCCAATGTATTGCTCTTTATGGCCATGTTCATTGTAGGGGCCGCCTTTTTCGATACCGGCGTGGCTCATGCGGTGGGCGGTTTAATCAATCGTTTTGCCAAAACGGAACGTCAGTTAATTATTGCCGTAATGTGTATCACGGGTCTTATGTCTACATTCTTATCCAATACGGGTACAACCGCCGTATTGATTCCACTGGCCATGGGTCTTGTGCAGCGCACCGGCATTAAGGCAACGAAACTGTTAATGCCTTTAGCTATTGCCGCATCTGCCGGTGGTAATGTGAGTCTCATCGGTTCACCGGGCAACATGATTGCTCAATCCGGTTTGGCACAGCAGAATTTGGCCTTCGCCTTCTTCGACTATGCCTTGGTAGGTTTGCCGGTATTGCTCGTAGGTATTGCGTACTTCGCTTTAATCGGTCATAAGTTATTGCCGGAAGAGCCAACTCACACACCGGCTACGGAGTATACGACTGACGCCGATTACAGTAAAGTGGCCATGTGGCGCAAAGTATTTGCTGCCGGTACCTTGGTTGCGACCGTACTGGGGATGATTTTTGAATCACAATTGGGCATTAAATTACACGTTATTGCCTGGATTGGGGCTTTATTCCTCGTAGCGACGCGCACGATTTCTGAAAAAGTAGCCGTTAATGCTATTGATATGAAAACGATTTTACTCTTTGTAGGTTCCTTGGCCTTAGCTCAGGCTCTTGTGAAAACCGGCGCCGGTGCTATGATTGCGGATACGATTATTCAGAGCCTCGGTGATAATCCGTCGCCGTTTATGTTATTGGCCGTTGTATTCTGTATCGCTGCTATTTTGACTCAGTTCATGTCCAATACAGCGACGACTGCTTTATTGGTGCCAATCAGCTTGGCCTTGGCACAGCAGGTTGGGGCCGACCCGAAAGCGGTACTCATGGCGACCGTTATAGGCGGTTCCGTAGCCTTTGCTACACCAATCGGTTGTCCGCCGAATACGATGGTATATAACGTAGCAGGCTATAGTTTTATGGACTATGTCAAAGTAGGTGGTCCTTACCTAATCTTAGCAATGATCACTTCACTCATTTTATTACCGATTTTCTTCCCGTTTTACCCTTGATTTTAAGCGGCAAAACATTTTTGATAAAAATTTTTCTAGGTTTTTCTATATGTACAGATTGTAATTTGGGATCGGTACATCCCATAAGTTAAAGGAGGATATGTATGGATAAGGAAAAAATGAGTCAACGAATGACTCAAATTCTTGCGGATTTTGTAGGCTATTTTTCTAAAGTATTGCCGGATGATGTTGACGCTAAATTAAAAGAATTGGCAGCGGACGAAAAGAATCCGTTGGCAAAAACGATTTATGACACAATGCACAAGAATATGGAATTGGCTAAAGAATTGAGCCGTCCATCCTGTCAGGATACAGGCGTATTGCAGTATTGGGTAAAATGTGGTGCCAACTTCCCGTTAATCGGCGAATTGGAAACTATTTTGCGCGATGCTACCTATCAGGCTACGCAGGAAACTCCATTGCGTCATAACTGTGTAGAAACATTTGACGAATTCAACACGAAGAAAAACATCGGCTTAACGGCTCCATACATTCTTTGGGACATTGTTCCTGACCGTGACGATGTAGAAATTTACCCTTACATGGCCGGCGGCGGTTGCTCCTTGCCGGGCAGCGGTAAAACTTTAATGCCGGGCGAAGGTTACGAAGGGGTTGCCAAATTCGTACTCGATTTGATGACGTCTTACGGCTTAAATGCATGCCCACCGTTATTGGTAGGCGTAGGTATTGCTACCTCCATTGACACCGCAGCTTTATACTCCAAAAAAGCGATCATGCGTCCGGTAGGTTCTCATAATCCTAATAAAAACGCAGCGTATATGGAACAATTGTTGGAAGATGGCATCAATGCCCTTCATTTAGGACCGCAAGGTATGGGCGGCGACAAATCCGTTATGGGTGTTAATATCGAAAACGGTACCCGTCATCCTTCCGTTTTGAGCGTAGCTGTTAACGTTGGTTGCTGGAATCACCGTCGTGGTCACTTAGTGTTTACTAAAGATGGTCAGTGTACTGTTTTATCGCATAGTGGGGTGAAATACTAATGGAAAAGAAAATCTTAACAACACCGATTTCCGCAGAAGATTTAGAAGGCATTAAAGCCGGTGATATTGTATATTTAACGGGCCACATTACAACTTGCCGTGACGTAGCTCATCGCCGTTTGATTGAATACGGTCGTGAACTGCCGGTTGACGTTCGCAACGGTGCTATTTTGCACGCCGGTCCGATTGTAAAAACTATCGATGAAGCTAACGGTAAATACGAAATGATTTCCGTAGGTCCTACGACCAGTATGCGTATGGAAAAATTCGAATACGATTTCGTAAAACATACCGGTGTTCGCCTCATCGTCGGTAAAGGCGGTATGGGCCCGGGCACTCAAAAAGCTTGTCAGGAATTCAAAGCGTTGCACTTGGTATTCCCGGCCGGTAATGCCGTATTGGCCGCTACAGAAGTAGAAGAAATCGAACAAGCTAACTGGAAAGAGTTAGGCATGCCGGAAACATTGTGGACTTGCCGTGTTAAAGAATTCGGTCCATTGATCGTGTCCATCGACACCTATGGCAACAACTGGTTCGAACAGAAAAAAGTGGAATACAACGAAACGAAAGAAAAAGTGCTTGCTGAAATTAACAAACACGTAAGCTTCATTAAATAAGAATTCGTTTATACCTAATTATTTATTAACCCGTTCATGGTGTTAACCATATACATCGTTTACTGCTAATTGCGATGCATAAGGGAGAGCCATACGAGGTTACAATTTTATACTCGCTGCAAAGGTCGTCCCGCAAGGGGCGGCTTTTTGCATTTTAATAATAATTTTCAGCAAGGCCTCTTGAAATGTAGTATACTGTTTTTAGAATATAATGTAATAGTCAAATCGCCGGTTGAGATTGCCATAGTGGATGGCTGGAATTAGTTGCAGTATTTGGCCGGTAGGGGATTACATTAAACGTATTAATGGTGATTAGGTATAGCTACAGGAGGTTTCATTATGAATATAGAAGTGGGATTAAAGGGTGAGGCAACAGTGGTTGTTAATGAGCACAATATTGCCAAAACGATGAAAAGCGGTGCTCTTGAAGTATTCGCTACGCCTGCAATGTGTGCCCTTATGGAAGAAGCGGCGGTAGCC
>NZ_HF986214.1:0-41634 GCF_000431435.1 Veillonella sp. CAG:933 | reverse complement strand
TAGCCGCTTTGGCCGGTAGATTACCGGATGGTGACGGTACGGTGGGTATTTCCCTCAGTATTTCCCACGATAAGGCATCGGCTATGGGTGCTCAGATTCGTGCGGAAGCGAAGGTATCAGCTGTGGATGGCCGTAAAATCAGCTATGAAGTGGCTGCTTATGAAGGCGATACTTGTATTGGGAAGGGAACGCACGAACGATTTGTCATCAACAACGAAAAGTTCATGAGTAAGTTAAAATAGGAAGTTTAATGGTGATGTGCCGGAAACATAATGACGTCGAGCCGGAAACATAATGGCGCCGTGCCGGAAACATTATGGAGCTAGTGTTGGAAACATAATGGCGCTAGTGTTGGAAACGAAACATAATTTCTGTAATATTGAATTATTTTCTCAATAAAAATGTCCGGATGGAGCTGGAATGTAGCTGTGGCTACCGTTTTAAAAGAGGATGAGGTATACAATAAAGATACCCCATCCTCTTTGTTTTACAAAGGTTGTAGACTTTTAGTGCACATCGATAACTATCGTTTAAGTGAAAGCTATAGGTTCTTTGCTTAAATTTCATAATTGAAAATAACTGTCAATTATATTGACAGAACAGCGCTTTGATTGTATGATGAATTAAGAAGATAGTTAGCTTAATTATTTTAAAACCAAGTCATAGTAGCTTGGTAAAAGCTACTATTCATAAATCCGGATTTACTAGTATGACAGCCTTGAGAGCAAGTGTTCTCCTGAAAACATTGAGAGGCAGGGTGAACTATGGTAAGCGAAATAGATTCTATTATCGGTTATCATTGTGCGCCGGCAATACGGGGAATCAAGGTGGCGAATCTTGTGGCCATTCCACGAGATATGGATTTGCATTTGACAACGGCTTTGTCGGCGTATAATGAGAAATTTAATGATCGCGGCTTGTTCTTTTATGAACTGTGTCATTGCGATCGGCGAAGATTATTGTTGGTGTTCCGCAAACGAATGTTAGAGGAATATTTACGTCGTCCCGAACATGCTGCGTTTTTAAAACTCTACGGCTATTTGCCGACGGAATCTTTGGAAACGTGGTTTGAGCGCTTAAAAGGTCGTTTGGAAGAACGGATGGACTTTCCTCATGAAATCGGTCTGTTCTTGGGCTATCCACTCCACGATGTACGCTCTTTTATTCGTATGAAAGGCGCGGGCTATAAGCTTTGCGGCGAATGGAAAGTCTATGGCAATCCTATGTCCGCCATGCATTCGTTTCACTGTTTTCGGGCATGCAGAAATTACTGTCATACCCAGCTTTTAAATGGTAAACAATTAGAGTCTTTGGTAGCCGTAACGGCATGCTAGTAGGAGGTAATCACATGATTGGTGTAATTTATTGGTCTGGTACAGGTAACACACAAGCAATGGCAGAAGCAATCGGTAAAGGTATTGCCGGTGCAGGTCAAGAAGTAGTCGTTAAATCCGTGTCTGAAATTTCCGCTGATGAAGCAGCTGCTTTTGACAAATTAGCTTTAGGTTGTGCTGATATGGGTGCTGAACAGTTGGAAGAAATGGAATTCGAACCATTCTACACAGCTTTGGAACCTAAATTATCCGGCAAAAAAGTAATTCTTTTCGGCTCCTATGGTTGGGGCGGTACTTGGCTCGAAGATTGGGCTGAACGCGTAAAAGCAACCGGTGCTGAAATCGTAGCTGATAACTTGCCTGTTTTCGGTGCTCCTGATGATGCTGCTTTGGCAGACTGCGAAGCACGCGGTAAAGCATTGGCTGACGCATAAAATTAGAATAAGCAATAACTTAAAATAGTACATAGCAAAGTTTTGTTGTGTAAATATATTAGGGGGCTGTAATTGTAAGATTACAGCCTCTAAGCATATATAGGTAAGAGGATACTAATCTGCTGGATACGGTGCAGAATTTGAAAGCTGAAAATGAGGCGTTAAAAGAGCGAGATAATGCGCAAGATAGTATTATTGCTCAGCTACGCCAAGAATTGGATGCCCTCAAGGATAGTTTGAATAAATAAAATAAATATGGAAGGATATATAATACAATTTTAAAATGGGGTTGTGATAAAATATATCCTCAGACATAAAAATGCGGTTTGAAGACAAGTTGCTTCCAACCGCATTTTTAATTTATTTTTATTTTTTCAAACCGTTAATGAATCGTTCAATTCGGTTCAACGCTTCCTGAATGGTTTCGCGAGATGATGCGTAGGAGCAGCGGATGCGTCCTTTACCGCATTCGCCGAAAGCGGAGCCAGGTACTACGGCTACGTGTTCCTGTTGTAACAACTGAACGGCGAAATCAAAGTCACTTAAGCCGCAACTTGAAATATCAGGGAATACATAGAAGGCACCTTCCGGAACCGCGATGGGAAGCCCCATCTTTTGGAAGCCTGCAACAATTAAATCGCGCCGTGCTTCGTATTCTTCACGCATAGCAACTACGCTGTCGTCGCATTCGTTGAGTGCCACGATGGCGGCATGTTGAATCGGGGTAGCCGGTGCAACAATGCTGTACTGGTGAATTTTGATAGCCTGTTCAATAATTTCCGCAGGAGCCAAGAGGAAGCCGATACGTAAACCGGTCATAGCGTAAGCTTTGGAGAAACCGTTCAAAATAAGGGTGCGTTCTTTCATGCCCGGTAAGGCGGCAATGCTCGTATGAGTGCGACCATAGGTTAATTCGGAATAAATCTCATCACTTACAACGATGAGGTCATGTTTTTTTACAACCTCCGCAATGCCTTCCAGTTCTTCCCGTGTTAAAATGGCGCCGGTCGGATTACTTGGGTACCCCATGAGTAACACTTTAGTTTTAGGAGTAACCGCTTTTTCAATGGCAGTCGGTGTAATTTTGAAGCCTTCTTCCAAATGAGTCGGCACCATGACAGCCACGCCTTTATTTAGTTTGACTTCCGCTGCATAGGCCACATAGGATGGATCCGGAATGAGGACTTCGTCCCCTTCATCTAGCAATACACGCATAGCTAAATCGATGGCTTCGCTGGCGCCGACGGTGAGCATCATTTCGTTTTCGGTATAGTCAACGCCATAGCGCTTGCCGTACCATTTTCGAATGGCCGTGAGAAGCGGTAATAAGCCGGCGTTACTGGTATAACTTGTTTCTTTATTTTCAAGGCTTTTGATAGCGGCGTCCAGTACTTTCTGCGGTGGTGCATAGTCCGGTTCGCCAACGCCTAATGACAGCACATTATCCATGGATAAGGCCATCTCCCAAATTTTACGAATGCCTGAAGCAGGCAATTCTTGTGCTGTTTTTGAGATGTAATTGTTCCAATTCATAGTATGTTCCTCCTTAAATACGACTCAACATGATAGGCAAATCTTCTGTATCACATTGAGGCTCTCTTTTCTCTTTTTATAGTTTATCATAAAATACTTATAACAAGTAGTAATTTGTTGAAGGATTAGCCATATTGAAAGGCTGTATATAGAAATTTATTGAATTATTATCTATAATAAATGGTCGATTTATTGTAAAATAATACATTAGAGATGTATGTAAAAAGGAGGCAAAAATGGAGACCTTGTGTAATGAGCGGTTTGTGGTGACCTATCAGATAGAAGCGCCGAGCTATGAAGAGGCGAAAGCCGTTGCTTGGGGTGTACAAGTGGAACAAACCATTGAATTTCCTTATGATTTTGTAACGAATGAAGATATTAAACGCGATATAGTAGGGCGCCTTGAATCGTTGGAACCTACCGGTGACGGCAAATATTATTTGGCTCGCATTTCCTATGGTGTGGAATGCAGTGCTTTTGAAGCTACGCAATTTTTGAATGTGGTGTTTGGTAATTCGTCTTTGCAGCCTCATATTTGGGTGGTGGATATTGACCTTGCGCCATCGCTGATTGATTGCTTTAAAGGACCACGATTTGGTTTAAACGGTATCCGTGAATTGGTGAAAACACCAAAGCGCGCTATGATACAAGCGGTTATTAAGCCGATGGGAATATCACCGGCTCAATTGGCGGACATGTGTAAAGCCTATGTGCAGGGTGGAGCCGATGTGATTAAAGATGATCACGGCATTACGAATCAACCGTTCTGTACGTTTGAAGAACGAATTAAACGTTGTGCGGCCGCTGTAGCTGAAACAAATGCGCAAACCGGGCAGCATACGCTGTATGCCGCCAATGTATCGGCCGACGGTGAAGCGGTGTTGGAGCGAGCTCATTATGCTAAAGCCATGGGCGCTACGGCGTTAATGGTGGCACCGGCTTTAGTTGGTTACGGGTGGCTCCATCGTTTGGCTACGGATGATGAATTAGGCTTGCCGATTATTACGCATCCGGCCATGATGGGCGGGTTTGTATTACCGGGGATTTCCGGTATTGCCGACTACTTATGGATGGGCTTATTGCCGCGTTTGTTTGGTTCCGATATGTCGATTTTTGTGTCCTATGGCGGCCGTTTTACCTTTACGGCGCAGCAATGCCAACGTATTTCCGCCTACTGTACGAATCCGATTGAAGGTTTGAAAGCTACGTGTCCTTCACCGGGCGGTGGTGTTACGGAAAAACGTTTGCCGGAGTTACTGGATATTTACGGTCCGGATACGATGTTCTTGGTCGGTGGCGATATGTTCCGTCGCGGTCCCGATTTGGCGGCCAATATGAAGGCTTTTGTTGAGTTATTAGCTCAGCACAGTTAAATTTACAGGCGGTGGCAGAATCTTAGTTTGAACTGTGTGAGAACAGTTTGTTTATGACGTGCACCAACTGTTTTATACAAAGAGAAAGAGAGACAAAAAATGAGTTCAAGTGAGTTGAATACTGAATTGCAGACTAAACTGTCTGCCTTGGAAGCTGCTTTACAGCGTATGGGGAGCGCTGTAGTGGCGTTTTCCGGCGGTGTAGACAGTACCTTTTTAGCGGCGGTGGCCCATAAAGTATTGGGCGATAACGCACAGGCGTTTACAGTGAGTTCGCCAACCTTACCGGAGGAAGAAATTGAAGATGCCAAACGCTTTGCCAAGGCTATAGGTATCAAGCATACGGTAGTGGAAATTAACGAATTGGAGATGCCCGATTTTACGCGCAACGATCCGGACCGTTGTTATTATTGCAAAAAAAATCGTTTTCAGAAGTTAATCGACTGGGCTAAAGAACAGGGGATTAACGGCGTGCTTGACGGTGGTAATTTGGATGATAAAAAAGACTATCGCCCCGGTATGCGCGTTTTGGAAGAGCTTGGCACCGTTCGCAGTCCTTTGTTGGAAAACGGCTTTACCAAGGATGATATTCGCGCCGTAGCGAAGGCTTGGGGCTTAGAAGTATGGGATAAACCAAGTTCGCCATGCTTGGCTACGCGTATTCCTTACAATCATGAGATTACCGGCGAAGCGTTGACGATGATTGAAAAAGGCGAAAAGTATTTGCATCAATTCATTGACGGTCCTTTGCGGGTGCGATACCATGAAGGTATGGCACGCATTGAAGTAAGTCGTGAAGATTTTCAGATTTTTGCCGATGATGAACGGCGTGAAGCGATTCGTAAAGCGTTAGAAGAATTCGGCTTCACCTATGTGAGTGTCGATTTACAAAGCTTCAAGAGCGGTAATTTGAATCGTGAAGTGAAACAGTAATACCGACAAAGCAACAAAGCGAAAGTAAGGGAATTAAGATATAAAATAAGGAAAAGTAAGAAGTAAGAAGTAAGAAGTAAGAAGGAGTTATTTTGGAAGACAAAGAAGTGACAAATTTAATGACGGATCGAGCCCGTGCTATAGCGGCGGCTTACGAAACTTTAGAGTCTTCGGAAGCTCCGTTTGCCGTACATGTGTTGGCCAGTGGCAGTCAAGGTAATGCAACGCTAATAACCTACAAAAATACCACAATTTTGGTAGATGCCGGCATCAGTGCCCGGCGTATCACCAACGGCCTTAAAGCGGTAGGTTTAGGTCTCGATAAATTAAGTGCTATCTGCATTACTCATGAGCACACCGACCATATGGCGGGACTGCCGCAATTACTCAAACAGTGCAATGTGCCTGTCTATACCAGAGCGGGTACGATGCGTGAACTCGTAAATCGTAAGAACCTTGACACCAAGGCCTTTTGCGTTTTGACGAAGAATAATTTCACCATCGGTGATTTACAAATAGAAACGTTCCGTACCAGTCATGATGCGGCGGATCCTATGGGGCTCAGTTGTTATAACGGTAAGCATAAATTGACCTTTATGACCGATACGGGGCTGGTGGATGACACTATGTTAAAAAACATGGATGAAAGTGATTTGTTGGTTTTAGAAGCAAATTACGATCCGCAAATGCTCAAGTACGGCCCGTATCCTTTTGATTTGAAAAAACGTGTAGCCGGTCCTTACGGCCATTTAAGTAATGAACACGCGGCGCAAGCATTACTCATGATGAAGCGTCCCGAACATTTGCAAGTAGTTATGGCTCATCGCTCCGAAAAGAATAATGAACAAGCTGTAGTAACCGACACGGTGACCACGGCATTAACGGCGGAAGGGCTTATAATGAAGCAGGATATAACAATTTTTCACGGTCAACCGAAAGAAATGGTAACGATCCGTGCGTAGCTGATTCTTAAGTCAGGAGGTTTATTATGGATAACAAAAGAAGAGGCTTATTTATTCTGTTAGCTGTAGTGCTCATTATTGCGGGTACTGTAGGCGGTTATTTGACGGGTAATTTTTTTGGTAACACTAAGAGTATCACCCAGGAAACTACGGCGGTCAATGCCGATGGTACTAAAAAATCGGTACCCCTTTCCGATAACCGCAATACGGCGATAGTGTCGGCGGTTAAGAAGGCAGGACCGGCTGTGGTAGGCATTACCACTAAAGTGTATGATCGTAATATTTTTGACCAACAAGTATTGGTTGGTGAAGGCGTAGGCTCCGGGGTTATTATCGATAAAGCGGGCTACATCGTAACTAATTATCACGTAGTGGCGCAGGCGAATAATCGCAAGGTTACTGTGTCCTTAAGTGATGGTTCTTCACAACCCGGTACCATTGTGGGTGTCGATCCGTTGACCGACTTAGCGGTTGTTAAAATTGACCCGACCGAAAATATGCCGGTAGCTACTTTGGGTGATTCTGACCAATTGCAGGTTGGTGAACCGGCTATCGCCATCGGTAATCCGTTAGGCTTAGAATTCCAAGGAACTGTTACGGCCGGTGTTATCAGTGCTTTGCATCGGACAATCAATATGGAATCGCAACGATTCCCGCTTATTCAAACGGATGCGGCGATTAATCCGGGGAATTCCGGCGGTGTGCTCGTTAATGCAGATGGCGACGTTGTGGGCATTAACAGTGCTAAAATTTCGCAGACCGGTATTGAAGGCATGGGTTTCTCTATTCCTATCAATGAAGTAAAACCGATTGTTAAAGAACTGATTGAAAAAGGTAAAGTAGTTCGTGCGTATTTGGGGTTAGGCCTTTTGGATAAACAAAATGCGGCGAAATACGGCTTACAACTTAAAACAGACGGTTTATTGGTAGCGCGCGTTTATAGCGACGGACCGGCCGCTAACAGCGATATCAATGAAGGTGATATCATCACAGCGGTAGGTGAGAAATCTATTACCAACTTAATGCAGTTGAAACAAATTTTAGATAATCATAAACCGGGCGAATCGTTGGATCTTACGGTGCTCAGCAATGGTGCTGAACACACGGTGTCCATTACTCTTGGCACATTGCCGGATTCAACGAATTAATAAAATTACGGGGAGGCAGGTGGAATCTGAGTTATGAAATTTACCGTATTAGCCGTAGGCAAGCTTAAAACCGCTTATCTGCGCGATGGGGTGGCCGAATTTGTGAAACGCCTTACGGTATATGGCGGTGTGACAATTACGGAATTGAACGAGAGTAAATTGCCCAGTGCCGATGATAGCAAACGTCAGGCTATTGTGGCGGAGGAAGGGGAACGATTGCTCAAACAAATAAACCCGAAGAGCTTTGTCGTTTTACTGGACGTGAAGGGCAAAACCATGTCGTCGGAGGCCTTGGCAGAAAAGATTGCCGACTTGGAAGTGCAAGGTATCAGTGAGATGACTTTTATCATCGGTGGTGCCTTTGGGGTGTCGGAAGGGCTTAGGTCGCGAGCCGATTTAAGATTATCTTTCAGCCCCATGACCTTCACCCATCAAATGGTGCGGCTCTTATTGGTAGAACAGATTTACCGCGCTTGTAAAATTAATCGTCATGAACCTTATCATTGGTAAGGGAGCAGATGGAGGTAATAGAGTGACAGATAAAGTAGATACAACGAATAATGAAGCAAATGCCAATTTCAGTGGCATGCCGAGTCTGGAAACGCTCTGGCAGGTGCAACAGAACGAGGGCAGTGACGGATTTTATAGAACCTATATTGAGGCCGCTAAGACGGCGCAGACAATCATTCACAATAATTTGGCCTTATTGCAGCAACAGGCCGCTGTATTGGCCGAAGCTGTAGCCGCTCTTGATATGCAGGTAGCGGTTGCGGCGGAGCTGAAAGAACGGAATGATTTTTTGCAAAAAACGTTGGAAGAGGTTGCAAATACAACCCGCATAGTGAATTCAACCTTAGGGGCCTACGCTGATGCGGCTATGTCCATTCAAAAGTTGGAAAAAGGCAATTTTACACCGCAATACATTATGCATCGCAAAGAAGAGTTGGGCATGCAAAGCGGCGATTTGACGAAGTTATTGGTCGAGTTCAGTCGCTATGCACAGACCTTTTTGGACGCCTTGGCAAATGAAAGCAAAACGGCGAGCCTCATCAAAACAGAAGGTACGGCGGGCGATGCAAATCATAAGGTATTGAAGGTAGCTTATCAGTCATGGCTCCAACGATCCTTTGATGTAAATAAAATTCTGGAAGGGCGTCTCGTATTCATCAGCGGCCTTTTGGAGTCTTTGAAAAAGGATCTTACCACACTTCAAGTAAGTCAGATGGAACTTGATGTGCAGGAGCGTGCCAGGCAGGTTGCGGCGCGACGCTATAAGAAACAGGTGGAAGATGTAAGAGACTATGACGACTTGGAAGGGCAGTACCGCAATCGTTATGATGAGGACGGCAATTTAATCGGCGTCGACGAAGGCGGTGAGGGTGGCAATCGTCGCGGCTGGCAGGTTGTCATTGTATTTGCCGTTATTGTGTTGGCAGTGATTGCTTATTTTGTACTAAAATAAAGAGTTGTTTTGTACTAAAATAAAGAATTGTTTTGCACTAAATAAAGATAAAAATAAATTATAAAGCAGGATTTTACGAGTATATTGTCAAAGATATATATAAGTTGTAATTGCGATTAGTGCAGAATTAAGAATTATGGAATAAATGATTTAAAGTTTTTACAATCAGCCTTAGAATTCGATGTTTTTACATTCAGCACTAATAGTAAATTTTATAGTGAGGGAGGTAATCCTATGTTAATCGCTGAAGCTATGAACAAATATCCCGCAACAATCAGTAAAGAGTTGTCAATCAATGAAGCAGCTAAGTTGCTTGTTAAATATCAGGTAGCCGCTTTGACCGTAGTGGATGAAGATAATAAATTAATCGGCATCATCACAGAAGGGGATTTACTTTATAAAAAGATTCGCCCTCATGCACCGCACTATGTCAATGTTTTGGGCGCCAGCATCTATTACAGTGGCATTGGCGAATACAATGCACAGTTCAAGAAACTCTTGGCCGCTCATGTAGAAGAATTAATGACTACCGAAGTTATTACGTGCTCGCCAAAAGATGAAGTGGAAGGTGTAGTGGCCACTATGCTGGAAAAACATTTGAAGACCGTGCCCGTAGTTGATGAAACTAACACGGTAGTGGGCGTATTCAGTCGTCGCGATGTAATGGAATTGATTGCGAAAGAAAATTAAAATAAAATCGCTACTTTTATCACATAAAATTGCATACATTCAAATTTTATGATAAGATAAGGAATGCAATATTATAAAACAGAAATTTTGGGCATTTAGCCCTCAAGGAGGACATATTTTCATGAATGCAACTGTAACCCCTGTTGATCAACATAAGGTAACCTTAACAATCGAAGTACCTGCTAAAGACGTAACCAAAGGTATTCAGCAAGCTGTAAAACGCATTGCCGGCCAGGTAAATATTCCGGGCTTCCGTAAAGGTAAAGCACCTCGCCGTATTTTAGAAATGAACTTCGGCAAAGAAGCTATTTTGGAAGAAGCTTTTGACGTAATTGCCGGTCGCGCTTACCAAGAAGCTTTGACTGCTAATGAAATCATTCCTGTAAGTGAACCTGAAATCGAACGCGTAACGTTTGAAGAAGGTAAAGATTTAGTATTCAAAGCAACTCTTACTAAACGCCCTGAAGTTACTCTTGGCGAATACAAAGGCCTTGAAGCTGAAAAACAGGATGCTACGGTAACTGATGAACAGATTCAGGAACAGTTAGATAATATCCGCAACCAGCAAGCTAAAATGGTAGTAGCTGATGCAGATGCTAAATTACAGAAAGATGACTTTGCTGTTATCGACTTTGCCGGTTCTATCGACGGCAAACCTTTTGACGGTGGCGAAGGTAAATCCTACCCGCTTCAAATCGGTTCCGGCAGCTTCATCCCGGGTTTTGAAGACCAATTGATCGGTCACGCAGCCGGCGATGATGTAGAAGTTAAGGTAACCTTCCCTGAAGATTACTTTGTAAAAGAATTGGCTAACAAAGAAGCTGTATTCAAAGTTCATGTTCACGATATTAAACGCAAAGAATTACCTGAATTGAACGACGAATTTGCTAAAGAAGCCAGCTCTTATGAAACTATGGAAGAATTAAAAGCGGATCTTCGCAAAAACATGGAAGAAGACGCTGCACATCGTGCTATCGATGCTTACAATGCTGCTATTATTGAACAAGCAGTTAAAAACGCATCCGTAGATATTCCTGAAATCATGGTTGACGATCGCGTTGAACAGATGATTCAAGAAATGGCTATGAATTTGGAAAGCCGTGGCTTGAAATTGGAAGACTACTTGAAATTCTCCAACAAAACTATGGAAAGCCTTCGCGAAGAATACAAAGCTAATGCAGCTGAAAACGTTCGCGCCGATTTAGTATTGGAAGCCATTGCTAAAGCTGAAAATGTAGAAGTAAAACCAGAAGATATGAACATGGAAATCTACATGATGGCTCAACAATTCGGGGCAGATCCTAAAGAAGTTATGAATATTATTGTTAAAGAAGGCCGTGTAGCTATGTTGAGAAATTCTGTAGCTCGTAAAAAAGCCGCTCGTTTAATTATCGAACAGGCTAAAGGCGCAGAATCCGAGGAAAAATAATCCACGGGCTATATAGGTACATGGACCCATGAGGTAAAATTTTATGTATGTACCAATCGTTGTAGAACAAAGCGGACGTGGCGAACGTTCCTATGATATTTATTCTCGCTTGTTAAAAGACAGAATTGTCTTCTTGGGCGGCCCTATCAATGATGATGTGGCTAACCTTGTCATTGCACAATTACTGTTCTTGGAAGCGGAAGACCCTGATAAAGACATTCATTTGTACATTAACAGCCCCGGTGGTGTAGTAACTGCCGGCATGGCGATTTATGATACAATGCAGTATATTAAGCCGGATGTATCTACCATTTGTGTAGGTTCCGCAGCCAGCATGGGTGCTGTATTATTGACAGCCGGTGCTAAAGCTAAGCGTTATGCATTGCCACATGCCCGCGTGATGATTCACCAACCGCTTGGCGGCGTACAAGGTCAGGCTTCTGAAATTGAAATTCATGCTCGTGAAATTTTGCGTATGCGTGAAGAATTGAATGGCTTATTGGCATCTCACAGTGGGCAGCCGATTGATGTTATCGCCCGTGATACGGATCGCGACAACTTCATGAGTGCCGAAGATGCTGTGAAATACGGTTTAATTGATGAGGTATTGACTCGTCCTGTAGCAACAGACAAGTAATTAGGAGGACTCAGCTTGAAAAAAGACGAAAAAGAAACGTTGCGTTGTAGCTTCTGCGGGCGCACCGGCGACGAAGTTCGTAAATTAGTGGCAGGTCCTAATGTATATATTTGTGACGAATGCGTAGAAGTTTGTCAGAATATTATTGATGAGGAACTTGGTCATAGTGATGAAGCAGGGTTTTCATTAAAGCATGTACCTACGCCTCATGAAATTAAGGCTTATTTGGATGAATATGTAATTGGTCAGGAGGCTGCTAAAGTCTCCTTGGCCGTTGCTGTTTATAATCACTATAAACGGTTGCAGGTAAATAATACCGTGGATGATGTAGAATTACAGAAAGCCAACGTGTTGTTTATCGGACCAACCGGTAGCGGTAAGACGTTATTGGCACAGACTTTGGCAAAAATGCTGGAAGTTCCGTTTGCCATTGCTGACGCTACCAGCTTAACCGAAGCCGGTTATGTAGGTGAAGATGTAGAGAACATTTTGCTCAAACTCATTCAGGCCGCTGATTATGATGTGGCCAAAGCAGAGCGCGGCATTGTGTATATCGATGAGATTGACAAGATTGCTCGTAAATCTGAAAATCCGTCCATCACCCGCGATGTATCCGGTGAAGGTGTGCAGCAGGCATTGCTAAAAATATTGGAAGGTACGGTTGCATCTGTGCCACCGCAAGGTGGGCGTAAACATCCGCACCAGGAATTAATCCAAATTGACACCACGAATATATTGTTCATTTGCGGCGGTGCATTTGATGGCCTGGAAAAGGTTATTTCTAAACGCACGGCTAAGAAGACATTAGGATTTGGTGCCGATATTCAAAAACAGGAAGAAAAAGACGTATCTGCTATTTTGAAGGAAGTTGTTCCGGAAGATTTGCAGAAATTTGGTCTGATTCCTGAATTTATCGGACGTTTGCCTGTTATGGTAACGCTCGATCCTTTAGATAAGGAAGGCTTAATTCGCATTTTAACAGAGCCTCGCAATGCATTAACGAAACAATACGAAAAGATGCTCTCTTTGGAAGATGTATCCTTAACGTTTGAGAAAGATGCTTTAGAGGAAATTGCGGCTGAAGCAATGAAGCGTAATACGGGAGCTCGTGGATTACGATCCATCATTGAGAAAGTAATGAAGCAAGTTATGTATGATATTCCTTCGCAAAAGGGTGTTACCGATTGTATCATTACCCGTGATGCTGTGAAAGGCACAGCTGAACCTATACTCAAGAATGAGTCTGCCGTAAAGGGCATGAATTAATTGTAAGTCTAAGAAACTCATTTCCTTTGGAATGAGTTTCTTTTTGTAAATATAAACTTGAAAAGGAGCCTATATGAGTGAGACGAATTTTTCGCTGCCTTTAGTACCGTTACGCGGTATGGTAGTGTTCCCAAAAGTAGAAGTTCGACTGGACATCGGTCGTGACAAATCCATTCGGGCCGTTGAAGAAGCCATGGCTAATGAGCGTTTGCTCGCCGTATCCGCTCAATTAGATGACGAAGTGGAGAACCCGACACAAAAGGATATTGCCGAAGTAGGGACCATCGTCAAAATCAAACAAATGCTACGCTTGCCGGGGGGCTTGGTTCGCATTTTAGTTGAAGGTATTGCCCGCGCTAAAGTGGTTGATATAGATGAAAGTGGCGTATATTATCGCGCCACTATGGAAACATTGGTTTCCCAGTATGACGATCATGTAGAAATTGAAGCTTATCGTCGTCTGGCTCAGTCCAATTTCTTGAAATGGGCCGAAGAAACCAAACTTGTTACGGAAGATGAAATTCGTCGTGTTATGGAGCGCACCGACGCATCCGAAACGGCTGACCAAATTGTACAATTCTTACAGACGGAACTCGTTACGCGTCAAAGCTTTTTGAGCGAACTCAATGTGTTACGTCGTTTAAATATGGTTGTAGGCGCCTTAAATATGGAACTTCAAATCTCTGATTTGGAAAACTCCATTAATAACCAAGTGCGTCAACAGATGGAAAAAGCGCAGAAAGAATATTTCTTGCGTGAAAAAATCCGCGTAATTCACAATGAATTGGGTGATAAATCCGATCCTGATGAAGAAGCGGAAGAATTGCGTGAACAGCTTAAGAAAATCAATGTGTCCGACGAAGTGCGTGAACGTATTGAAAAAGAAATCAGTCGTTACAGCCGCATGCCATCCATGATGCCGGAAGCGAATATTTTGCGCAATTACCTCGATTGGGTATTGTCCCTACCTTGGGATAAAGTAAGCGAAGACCGTCTCGATATCGGCGAAGCGGCTAAAATTTTAGACCATGATCACTATGGCCTCAAAAAGGTCAAGGAACGTATCTTGGAATTCTTGGCGGTTCGTAAATTATCCGATTCCTTGAGTGGCTCTATTCTTTGCTTGGTAGGACCTCCGGGAGTTGGTAAAACATCCTTGGCTACATCTATTGCTAAAGCTATGAATCGTAAATTTATCCGCGCTTCCTTAGGCGGCGTTCGTGACGAAGCGGAAATCCGCGGTCATCGTCGTACCTACATCGGCGCGTTACCGGGCCGTATGATTCAGGGCCTTAAGAATGCCGGTACAAGAAATCCTGTATTCTTGTTGGATGAAATTGATAAATTGGCATCCGACTACAAAGGCGATCCTTCGTCCGCATTATTGGAAGTGCTCGATCCTGAGCAGAACAAGACGTTCAGCGATCATTTTATTGAAATTCCGTTTGACTTCTCCGATGTATTCTGGATTACGACGGCCAATGTACCGGGCAATATTCCGGCACCTTTGATGGACCGCATGGAAGTGATTGAATTATCCAGCTACATGGAAGATGAAAAATTGGAAATCGCTAAACGTTATTTGGTACCGAAACAAATTAAGAAAAACGGTTTAAGCGGTCATAATGTGAAATTATCCGATGCGGTACTTCGTAAAGTAATTTCCGAATATACTCGCGAAGCCGGTGTTCGTACTTTGGAAAAAACGATTGCCAAGATTTTCCGCAAATTGGCTTTTGAAATTATCAACGGTTCGGAAGCAACGCCGCGTGTAACTGTTAAAAACTTGTCCAACTATTTGGGTGCGCCAATCTATTTGGAACAGGAACGGGAGAAGAATGCTCAAGTAGGTCTCGTTTGCGGCCTTGCTTGGACATCCGTGGGCGGTGTAGTACTTCCTTGTGAAGCGACTACGATGCCCGGCAGCGGCAAGTTGTCCTTAACCGGCAGCCTCGGCAAAGTCATGCAGGAATCCGGTCAAGCCGCCTTATCCTACATTCGTCATAATGCTAAGGAGTTAGATATTCCGGCAGACTTCCATAAAACTATGGATTTACATGTACATTTACCGGAAGGGGCCACCCCTAAAGACGGTCCGTCGGCCGGTATTACCATGACATTGGCTATTGTATCGGCTTTAACAAACCGTAAAGTTCGTTCCGATTTAGCTATGACCGGCGAAATTACTTTGCGCGGTCGCGTCTTGCCGATTGGCGGTTTGAAAGAAAAATTACTGGCAGCTTTACGCTACGGTATTAAAGAAGTATTGATTCCGCAAGGCAATATTAAGGACCTTGAAGAGATGCCGACATCTGTTATTGAAGGCCTTAAAATTACGCCGGTAAAAACAATGGATGAAGTGTTAGCAAGAGCATTTGTAAAATGATGAAGCAGAAGAAAAACACACCAAGACAACCAAAACCTGTATATACCCGTAAAGAGCCGCAAGGACCTCGTATTATTGCGTCCAAATATGTGGCTTCTGCCGTACGCCCCGACCAATATCCGGAAGGGGATACGGTGGAAGTGGCCTTCTTGGGGCGCTCCAATGTGGGCAAATCTTCTTTGATTAACTCGCTGTGCAATCACCGAGGCCTTGCCTTGGTGAGCGGCCAGCCCGGTAAAACGAAGACGATAAATTTTTTCACAATTACGTCCAAAGAGGATATCAGTGAAACCGAAGAACGCCGTTATGAGTGGTTCTTGGTGGATTTGCCGGGTTATGGGTACGCAAAAACTGATAAGAGTAATCGAAATATATGGTCTTCCTTTATTGCCGATTATATTTTACAATCAGAACGACTGATGTTGCTCTGTTTGTTGGTAGACGGCCGTCATCCGGAATTACCAATCGATCAAGAAGCCTTCAATTGGCTTCTTGAGGCGGGGGTACCGTTACAAATTGTGGTGACGAAGGTTGATAAATTAAACAGTAAGGAACGACAACAAAACATGCGCTTTATTAAGGAGAATTTCCCTTGTGAAGCACCGGCTATTCCGTACAGCTCGCTTAAGCATACGGGCCGTGAATTGTTGTTAAAGCGTATTAATCAAGTGATTGTGGGGGTCGACGAATGAGTTTGGAAAAAGAACTGGCATTAATTGAACAAGTAAAAGCAGACCTCGTAAAAGTGGAAGCCTATTTGGCGGAGTCCTTGCAAACCGGTTCTGAAGATTTTAACCGCTTAATTCGCCCCATTTCGGCGGCCGGCGGTAAACGCTTAAGGGCTCGGTTATGTCTGCTTATAGCCGGTGCCGGTAAAGCATCGGAAGCGGATCGTGTCCGTATTGCCGCAGCTGTAGAAATGCTGCATTTAGCCACATTGATTCATGATGATGTACTCGATCAGGCTGCCGTGCGCCGTGGCGCCACAGCCATTCATTGCAGTAAGGGCAATAAGGTAGCCATTTTAAGCGGTGACTACTTATTTGCCAAAGCGTTTGACGTGGTGGCACAAATTGGTTCGGTAGCATGTTTGCATGTTTTTTTGTTTATTATTTCCGCTTTGGTGGAAGGGGAATTCATGCAGATGGAAGATGTGTATCGTCTCGATCAGGGCATTGAACGTTATTTGACGAAGACCCAAAAGAAAACGGCTGATTTTATAGAAGCTTGTTTGGAATTGGGCGGCATTCTCGGTAAATGGTCGGAAACCGACATTCGTTTATTAAAACAATACGGTCATGGCCTGGGGATGGCATTCCAGATTACCGACGATATCATGGATTATGCTGCTACCGCTGAAACAACGGGCAAACCTGTAGGCAAAGACTTACGTGAAGGTCTCATTACCTATCCGTTATTATCTGTCATTAACGAGGCCAATAAAGCGGAAGTCACTAAAGCCGTGCAAGCTATTGCCGACGGTCAGGCGCCGGATGAACTGATTGCTTATGTGGCGGCTCAAGGCGGGGTGGCCAATGCAGAAGCATTGGAAGCCGATTATCGTCGTGATGCTCACGAAGCATTAGAGGCTTTGCCTGATTTTGCCGGTAAAGCTGTCCTTTATGAAGTATTGGATTCATTGGCTGATAGAAAGGTGTAATATATGGAATCGTTTCAGGTACGTGATTTTAATGACCCGAAACGAAAGCCTTCCTTGAATAGTGTTTTGGCGCAAAAAGAACGCCTAAAGGCAGCCGAACGAATTCGCCGCGGTGAAGTAAATGACGAAACATCGGCTGAGGAGTTGAAGGCTGTATCCGGTGATGTAGCGACTGTTGATCTTGCTGCGACTGAGTCGCAGTATACACCGCTGGAAGAGCAGATTATGGCTGAAAATAAAGCCATGTCCTTAGTAGGTCACCTGGGTGAACTGCGTAAGCGGATAATTATTTCGGTCCTCGCTATTTTGGTGGGCTTTTGTGTCGCCTATTATTATGTAGATGATATATTGGCCATGATTGTGGCGCCGGCCGGTAAGTTGTACTATATGCGCCCGACGGAAGCTTTTTTTACCTATATGAAAGTAGCTTTTGTGGCCGGCGTTATTGCAGCCTCACCGGTGTGGCTCTATGAAATATGGGTCTTTGTTATTCCGGCACTAACACAACAAGAGAAAAAGTTAACCAATTGGTTCTTACCGTTTGCGATTATGCTGTTTGCTATTGGCATCGTGTTTTCTTATGCTTTGGTATTACCGGTGGCCATTAAATTTTTCATTGGTTTTGCCACCGATGAATTGCAGCCCCTATTTTCTATCGGGCAATACTTAGATTTTGTCATAGCATTTGTGCTACCTTTCGGATTCATATTCGAATTGCCCATTGTTATGATTATTTTGGCCAAACTGAATCTGATTACGTCGGATTTTTTGCGCTCCAAACGAAAAATCTTTATCTTCCTGTCCTTTGTTATAGGGGGCTTCATATCGCCGACACCGGATATGTTTTCGCAGACTATGATTGCCATGCCGATGATTATTCTTTATGAACTAAGTCTTTGGATGGTAGCCAAGGTGATGAAACGGTAAGTAAAAATTGACAGGTTGGACATTTTTAGATATTATGAGTATAGATACAGTTGTTTAAATTCTCGTATATCAGGTAGGGCCTGATTACCGTATGATTACAGCCGTATTAATTGATATTTGTATAACAAAGCTGAGATAAGGAAAAATCTTCTCATAGCGTGGCAGAGAGCGTTGGTAAGGTGCGAGCAACGTACGTGAAAGGAAGAGGGTAGCCTTTGAGCTGACTTGATGAAGCAATCTTTGGATTGTGTGTAGTTTTGTCCGGTTAACCCCGTTAGAGGTAATGAGTGATTGCAACGGCAATAATCTAGGTGGTACCGCGGAAGTTAAGCCCTTTCGTCCTAATGGACGAGAGGGCTTTTTTTATATCATAGAGGAGGAACTTGAGATGAGTGAGTTCAAGAATTTAACAACCTATAATCCGGGGGAAATTGAGCAGAATTGGTATGAATTTTGGGAAAAACAGGGATACTTCCACGAAGAAGTAGATGAAAGTAAAAAGCCGTTCAGTATCGTATTGCCACCGCCTAATGTAACGGGGCAACTTCATATGGGGCATGCGCTCGACAATACCTTGCAGGATATTCTGATTCGCTTCAAACGTATGCAGGGCTACAATGTGCTTTGGATGCCGGGTACCGACCATGCCGGTATTGCTACGCAGGTAAAAGTAGAACAGAACCTCAAAGAAACAGAAGGCAAGTCTCGTTATGATCTTGGCCGTGAAGAGTTCGTTAAACGTGTTTGGCAATGGAAAGAAGAATATGGCAGCACTATTGTTAAACAGATTCGCAGCTTAGGCGCTTCCTGTGACTGGACCCGTGAACGCTTTACCTTGGACGAAGGCTACTACAAAGCTGTTCGCGAAGTATTCGTAAGCTTATATGAAAAAGGTCTTATTTATCGCGGTGAACGCATTGCCAACTGGTGTCCTAGTTGTCATACCGTTCTTAGTGACATTGAAGTTGAGCACAGTGATGAAGCAGGCCATTTATGGTTCATCAAATATCCTGTAGTCGGTGAAGAAGGTCGCTTCGTAACGGTTGCTACAACCCGTCCGGAAACTATGTTCGGTGACGTGGCCGTAGCCGTTAACCCTGAAGATGATCGTTATAAAGATATTATCGGTAAAACATTGTTATTGCCATTCGTAAATCGTGAAATTCCGGTAATTGCCGATGATTATGTAGATCCAGGCTTTGGTACGGGCTGTGTAAAAATTACACCGGCTCATGACCCTAACGACTTTGAAATGGGTCAACGTCATAACCTCGAATCTATCGTAGTTATGAATCTTGATGCGACGATGAACAGCGAAGCCGGTCATTTTGAAGACATGACCCGTGAAGCCGCTCGTAAACAAGTAGTAGCCGAACTTAAAGAACAGGGCCTCCTTGCCAAAATCGAAGACCATGAACACAGTGTAGGTCATTGCTCCCGTTGTAATACCATCGTAGAACCGCTCGTATCGAAACAGTGGTTTGTAAAAATGGCACCCCTTGCCGAACCTGCTTTAAAAGTTGTTAAAGATAAAGACATCGAATTCGTACCGGAACGTTTCACCAAAACGTACACTAATTGGTTAGAAAACATCCGTGACTGGTGTATTTCTCGTCAGTTATGGTGGGGTCACCGCATTCCTGCTTGGTATTGCGATGATTGCGGTGAAGTGATTGTATCCAAAGATGACGTTACGGAATGTCCTAAATGTGGCGGTCATGTTCATCAGGAAGAAGACGTACTGGATACTTGGTTCAGCTCCGCTTTATGGCCGTTTGCGACTATGGGCTGGCCGGAACAGACCAAGGAATTGGCTCATTGGTATCCGACTAGTGTAATGGTAACCGGTTATGACATTATTTTCTTCTGGGTAGCCCGCATGATTTTCATGGGTCTTGAATTTGAAAAAGAAATTCCGTTTAAACATGTATTCATTCATGGTCTCGTACGCGACAGCCAAGGTCGTAAAATGAGTAAATCTTTAGGCAACGGTATTAATCCGCTTGATGTAATCAACGAATACGGCGCCGATGCACTTCGCTTTACGTTGGTAACCGGCAATACACCGGGGAATGATATGCGTTTTTACATGGAACGCGTAGAAGCTAATCGAAATTTTGCAAATAAGATTTGGAATGCCGCAAAATTTGTTATAATGAACTTAGATAATTACGATCCTGAGTTTGTTCCTAGTGAAGAAGACTTTACGTTGGCAGATCGCTGGATTATTGATACCTACAATAATGCTGTGGCCACCATCACCAATAATCTCGATAAATTTGAGTTAGGTGAAGCAGCTGCCGGTGTTTATGACTTTATTTGGAACAGCTATTGCGATTGGTTTATCGAATTGGCTAAGCCGCGTCTTTATAATAAAGAAGGCGGTCGTGACCGTGCGGTAGTTCAATACTTATTGGTAACTATTTTGCGTCATATGCTCGAATTGTTGCATCCGTTTATGCCATTTGTTACAGAACACATCTGGCAACATCTCCCTCATGAAGGGGGAAGCATCGTAGTGGCTCCATGGCCAACGGCTTTACCGTTCGCTGATCAGAGCACCGCTGCTGCGCAAATGAACATCATGATGGATGCCATTAAAGGGATTCGTAACATGCGCGCCGAAATGAATGTACCGATGGGTAAACGCAGCGCTGTTATTTTAGCTGTCACTGATGAATCGCTCCGCACCATGGTAAGCGAACATCAAGATTACTTTAAGACTTTGGGCTGGGCTGAATCGGTAACTATTTTGGGTGCCGATGATGCGAAACCTGAAAATGCTACCGTAACGGTAGTTAACGGTCTTGAAGTATATCTCTTACTCAAAGACTTAATCGACGTAACCAAAGAACGGGAACGTTTGACAAAAGAAAAAGAAACACTTAAGAAGGAAATTGCTCGTTTAGAAGGTAAATTAGGTAATCCGGGCTTCGTGGCCAAGGCTCCGGCAGATGTAGTTGCAAAAGAACAAGCCAAATTGGCTGAATATCAGCAAAAACAACAAGCTGTTATTGAACGTGAAGAATTTCTTAAAACCTTATAGGAGGTAATCATGACGTACGCAGAGGCAGTGGCCTATTTAGACAGTTGTGCATCCTTTGGCATCAAACCCGGTTTGGAACGCATTCATGCGTTATTGGACGAATTGGGGCATCCTGAACGGGCCTACAAAACCGTCCATGTGACGGGGACCAACGGTAAAGGTTCCGTTACGGTGTATATCGATTCGGTACTCACCACCAGCGGACACCGTTCCGGTCGTTTCACATCACCCCATTTAATCAGTTATACGGAACGCATTGCGGTAAATGGTCGCAATATTACCGAAGAAGCGTTTGGTGAATTGATTGCAAAAGTAAAAGACGCTGTAGCTAAAATTGAAGCGAAAGGATCGGAATCACCGACTCAGTTTGAAGTATTGACGGCAGCTGCTTTCTTGTTCTTCATGGAACAGCAGGTTAACTATGCAGTCATCGAAGTAGGCCTCGGCGGTTTATTGGATTCAACGAATGTGATTTTCCCCGAAGTATCCGTAATCACCAATGTATCCATGGACCATCAGGCGTATTGCGGTAACACCCTCCGTGAAATTGCTACCCATAAAGCGGGCATTATTAAACCGGGAATTCCCGTAGTGACGGCGGCTCAAGGGGAAGCCTTGGCTGTTATTAAGGATAAAGCCAAAGAATTGAATTCTAAAGCGTATGTGTTTAACGAAGATTTTTCAATCAGCAGTCGCACTGTCACTGAAGATGGTCAGATGATTACCTTGGAAGATAAGAGTGGTCATAAAGATATGCTGTTTACCAAAATGGTAGGCGTTCATCAAGCTGTTAATATGGCCTGTGCCTTTCGTGCCGTTCGCGTTTTAATGGAACGTGATGAAGTAATCAGCGAGGAAACGTTGCGCGAAGGCTTGGCTCGGGCTCATTGGGCCGGCCGTTTTGAAATCATCAAAAAACTAGACCGTACCTTTATTTTTGATGGTGCCCATAATGCGGGCGGTGCCGAAGCATTCCGCTTAACGTATGAAGAAGTATTTAAAGACAGACAGAAAACGGTAGTGTTGTCCGTCTTAAAAGATAAAGAAGTCAAAACAGTTGTAGAGGATTTGGTAAACCCTTACGATACTGTAATTACGGTGCCGGCTCCGACGCCGCGCACATCCACACCGGAAGAATTGGCTGAATTTGTGCCGGGTGTAGCTCAGACGGCTCAAACTGTCAGTGAAGGCATGCAAAAAGCCATGGCCGCTACCCAGGCCGGCGATATTATTGTAGTAGCCGGTTCCTTGTATATTTTAGGTGAAGCAGAAGAGTGGTTAAAAGCTCAGTAAAGGATGAAGTAATGACAGGTGCAGTATCTATTGACGGGGGCCGTCCGTTGCAACATTATATTACACGACTCCTGTATGCCGTGGTGTTGGTTATGCCTTTACATCCGTGGCTCGGGGATGCACTGGTCATTATTGCTCTTTTGCTCAGCGTTTGGGATACCTTGCGTTACAGACCATTGTCAAAACCCGCATCGTGGCTTCAGTGGTGCGTGTTGGGCTTTATGGGGTGGAGTTTATTATCAGCCCTCGGATCAGCTCGGCCGATGTGGACAACGGCCAGCTGGCTTTATAATGTAGGCATGTACGGCGGTATTTATTTCCTCACCTATCGCTATTTGCGCGAGCCCGAGCAGTGGCGTGTTTTCTTGCGTATTTTCATGTGGTCGGCCTTCATTGTTTGTTTGGTTGGCGTCTATCAATATATGACGACGTCCATGGAATTATTAAAACAGTGGGTGGATGCGGCGCATTTTCCGCTCTTGAAGCGGCGCATGTTTGCTACATTGCAAAATCCGAATTTATTCGGTGAATATTTATTAATTGTATTGTCCATGGTAGGAACGGGAATTTTTCAAGGCCTTAAAGAAAAACGTTGGCGCTTATTGGCCTGGATGGTGCTGATGGCATTGTTTTTCCTGATTTGTATGACCCTAACCTATTCGCGGGGCATATGGCTTAGCTTTGCCTGTGTTGTGGTGTATTGGGGGCTGACTATCGATCGGCGCTTGCTTTTATCGTTATTAATAATCCCTATTGTTCTTTTTGGCTACCATGGGGAAGTGGCATCAAGGCTTTGGTCCCTGTTCGACGGTAACGATACATCCGCTGTGTTGCGCTGGGCTTTATGGGACAGTACAACCTATATGATTGCGGATTATCCGATTCTGGGGATCGGTTGGGATGCCTTCTGGTTTGAATATCCACATTATAATTACTACATTCAGGCCCCTGATGTGATAATTTATCATGCCCATAACATGTTTTTAAATATGTTGGCAGAAATAGGAATTCCCGGCGCACTCTTCTATTTTGTCGCAATATATGGCCATGCTGTGTATGCTTTGCGTTTGCCGAAAGCAACTATAAGTAACATCGTGAAGTATGGTATCGGTGCCGTTGTAGTAGGCATAACGGTTAGCGGCTTGTTTGACCATGATTTGTTTAGTCATCAGGTATCGGTAATTTTTTGGCAACTCTTAGGTTGGGCTTCATCCGTTTTATATACTTATAAAAAACGGGGGAACAAACCACTTGAGAATGAACTGACAACAGATATAAAAAATTAATATATTCGATTAGCAAGTTAATTCGTGTACTTACTAAAGTCGCTGTAATTAATAGACAAACATTGATATATTGGATTGAAATATTCTGATGTAAATGACTAAAAAAATTGATAATCTAATTTATTGATAACCGATAATTTTAGATATTTGGTTAACAATAAACCTGAAAAAGTATAGGTATGATGAGATTAATTCATCATACCTATACTTTTTTGTATATGAAATATCATTTATGCATATTGGTTGACAAAGGAAAATAATTCTTCTAAACTTAGCCATAGTTTAAAGTATAATTCTTTAAACAACATCTAATTATGTCGATGAAAGAGAAGATTTTCGATACGGTAAACTGTGAATAAAAATAAAAAAATATTCACAAAAAAAGAGGATATTTTAAACTTTTGTCGAATATGTATTAGTGTTGGAATGCGGAAGTACAATTTAATGTCATTCAAACTTTTTAAAGGAGATGGTAGTGATGATTAACATCCTCGATCGCGTACAAGGCAGTGCTCTTCAAGCTAAAATCGTTACAGCTGAAGAAGCAGCTTTGTTGATCAACCCGGGCGACCATGTGGGTATTAGTGGTTTTACCCCATCCGGTTATCCGAAAGCAGTTCCTTTGGCCTTAGCTAAACGAATGGAAAGCGATCCATTTCAAATTGACTTGTGGACAGGCGCTTCAGTTGGTGATGAAGCTGACGGTGCTTTAGTTCGAGTTAATGGGATTGCCCGTCGTTTCCCTTACCAGACAAATGGTGATATGCGTAAAGCATTGAACGCTGCGAAAGTACGTTATAATGATATGCATCTCAGCCATGTAGCTCAGAATGTTCGCTATGGTTTCTTCGGCGACTGCGATGTAGCCATCGTAGAAGCTGTATGCATCCGTGAAGACGGTGGTATTATTCCTTCCACATCGGTTGGTAACACACCTACCTACATTCATAAAGCTAAGAAAGTTATTGTTGAAGTCAATGTATCGCAACCTATGAGTTTAGTAGGTATGCATGATATCTACGAACCATTGGATCCTCCATATCGTCAACCATTGCCTATTACAGGCCCTGGTAACCGTGTGGGTACTCCTTATATCCCATGTGATCCTGAAAAAATCGTAGCTATCGTACCTTGCGATATTACCGATAAAACTCGTCCTTTGGCAGCTATTGATGATGATGCTAAAGCAATGAGCCAACATTTAATCGAATTCTTCCAGAATGAAATTAAACATGGCCGTTTACCTAAGAATTTATTGCCGTTACAATCCGGTGTAGGTTCGGTAGCAAATGCTGTTATCAGTGGTTTGGCACAAGGTCCGTTCACTAACCTTTCAATCTTTACCGAAGTAATTCAAGATGGCATGTTTGACCTTATTGATGCCGGTAAAGTTGAAGTATGTTCCGGTACGGCATTATCGCCATCTCCGGACGGCTTAAAACGTTTCTATGACAACGTTGATTTGTACTCGAAGAAAATTATTCTTCGTCCGCAAGAACTTTCCAATAGTCCTGAATTAGCTCGACGCCTCGGCGTTATTGCTATGAATACAGCTATTGAATTTGATATTTTTGGTAATGTAAACTCCACTCATATCATGGGTAGCAAGATGATGAACGGTATCGGCGGTTCCGGCGACTTCGCTCGTAACGCATATATCTCCATCTTCTGTACTAATTCGGTAGCGAAAGATGGTGCTATCAGCTCCGTTGTTCCAATGTGCTCGCACATTGACCATACAGAACACGATGTAATGGTATTCTGTACTGAACAAGGTGTGGCTGACTGCCGTGGTTTGTCACCTGAAGAACGTGCTCGCTTAATCATTAAAAACTGTGCACATCCGGATTACAAACCAATGTTAGAAGATTACCTCGAAAGAGCCATTGTAGCGACAAAACACGCCCATACACCGATTTTGCTCGACGAAGCTCTTTCTTGGCATAAACGTTTCCAAGAAACTGGAAGCATGAAGAAGTAAAGGTATATTTAGGAGGATGATGAAAATTATGGCTAACGAAGCTCTAAAAGCTAATCTCGCCAAATACGAGGCAGAAGTTGCAGAAAAGATTGCTAAATTCCCAGAACGTAAAAACTTGAAGTACAATCGTTTATACACTCCACTTGACATCGAAGGTTTCGACTACGAAAGAGATTTAGGATTCCCTGGTGAATATCCTTACACTCGTGGTGTACAACCTACAATGTACCGTGGCCGTTTCTGGACAATGCGTATGTATGCCGGTTTCGCAACTGCTGAAGAATCTAACAAACGTTATCGTTACCTTATCGAATCCGGTGCTACCGGCCTTAGCTGTGCATTTGACTTGCCAACTCAGATCGGTTATGACTCCGATGACGCTATGGCTGAAGGCGAAGTTGGTAAAGTAGGGGTAGCAATTGACTCCTTGAAAGATATGGAAATCTTGTTCGACGGCATTGACCTCGGTAAAGTTTCCACTTCCATGACAATCAATGCTCCTGCATCCGTTCTTCTTGCTATGTACATTGCAGTAGCTGAAAAACAGGGCGTACCTGCATCCGCTTTGATGGGTACTATCCAGAACGATATTCTTAAAGAATATGCCGCTCGTGGTACTTACATTTTCCCACCAAAACCATCCATGCGCTTGATTACCAATATTTTCGAATATTGCTCTCAGAATGTACCAAAATGGAACACAATCTCCATTTCCGGTTACCATATTCGTGAAGCCGGTTCCACTGCTGCACAGGAAATCGCATTCACAATCGCTGACGGTATTGCTTACGTAGAAGCTGCTTTGAAAGCCGGCTTAGACGTTGATGCTTTCGCTGGTCGTTTATCCTTCTTCTGGAATGCTCATAACAACGTACTTGAAGAAGTTGCTAAATTCCGTGCGTCCCGTCGTTTATGGGCTCACATCATGAAAGAACGTTTTGGCGCTAAAAAAGCTAAATCCATGATGCTTCGTGTACATACTCAGACTGCCGGTTCCATGTTGACTGCACAACAAGTTGATAACAACATCGTTCGTGTAGCTTTACAGACTGCCGCTGCTGTAATGGGTGGTACTCAGTCCTTACATACTAACTCCCGTGACGAAGCTTTGGCTCTTCCTACAGAAGCTTCCGTACAGGTTGCTCTTCGTACTCAACAGATCGTTGCTTATGAATCCGGCTTAGCTGACGTAATTGACCCATTGGGCGGTTCCTACTATGTAGAAGCTATGACTAATGCAATTTATGATGAAGCTGCTGAATACATTAAGAAAATCGACGAAATGGGCGGCGCTGTAGTTGCTATTGAAAAAGGTTACATCCAGAAAGAAATTCAGGAATCCGCTTACAAATGGCAGATGGAAGTTGAATCCGGTCTCCGCACTATCGTAGGCGTTAACAAATTCCAGGTTGAAGAAAAACCTGTTGAAGGTCTTCTTCGCGTAGACGCTTCCGTAGGTGTTAACCAGGCTAAGAAAACTCAGCAAGTTCGTGCAGAACGCGACAACGCTGCAGTTGAAAAAGCATTGACAGCACTTAAAGAAGGGGCAAAAGATGAAAATGTTAACCTTATGCCATTAATTCTTGATGCAGTTCGTACTTATGCAACATTAGGCGAAATTTGTAACGTATTACGTGAAGTATTCGGCGAATACCAAGCTCACTCCACGTTATAATTCTCAAGTATAATTAGCGTAACGATTAGTTCGGAGGTAATCTATCATGGCAGAAAAACGTATTCGTGTATTAGTAGCAAAACCAGGTCTTGACGGTCATGACCGTGGTGCTAAAGTTGTAGCTCGCGCACTTCGCGATGCTGGTTTTGAAGTAATTTATACTGGTCTTCGTCAGACGCCGGAACAAATTGTTGCAGCAGCTGAACAGGAAGACGTTAATGTTGTTGCATTGAGCCTTCTTTCCGGTGCTCACAACACATTATTCCCTAAAATCGTTGAAATGTTAAAAGAAAAAGGTATGGGCGACGTTCTTGTAGTAGGCGGCGGCGTAATTCCTGATGCTGATATCCCTGGTCTTAAAGAAGCAGGCGTTGCAGCAGTATTTACTCCTGGCACTCCTACAGGCGACGTAATCGAATTTATCAAAGCTAACGTAAAATAAGATGTTTTTTAGTAACAGGCTCGGATTTTTACAAGTCTGGGCCTGTCACTATATAAGAAGGCGGTGCAACCAATGGATTTAGTCAAAGAACTATTAAACGGTTCCCGACTGGCCTTGGCGAGAGCCATCACTGCAGTCGAAAGTGAATATGATGAAGCAATCGACATTATGAAAGCGATTTATCCTAAAACGGGTCATGCTCGTATTTTAGGTGTTACCGGGGCTCCCGGCGCCGGTAAGAGTACCTTGACTGATAAAATTGTTAAACAATACTTACAGCAAGGTAAAAAAATCGGTATCGTTGCGGTGGATCCGACCAGTCCGTTCTCCGGTGGTGCCATCTTGGGTGACCGTATTCGAATGAATGATTTGACGTTAAACGAAAATGTATTCATTCGCAGTATGGGTACTCGTGGCAGCTTAGGCGGATTATCTAAGAAAACATCTGATGCAGTTAAGCTGATGGATGCGTTCGGTATGGATCTTGTTATTATTGAAACCGTAGGTGTTGGTCAATCAGAAGTCGATATCGTCAAAAATGCCGATAGCGTTTTGGTTGTACTTGTACCGGGTCTCGGTGATGATATCCAAGCTATTAAGGCCGGTATTTTGGAAATCGGCGATGTATTCGCCATTAACAAAGCTGACCGCGATGGCTGTGATAAACTGAACGTTGAAATTGAAATGATGCTCGACTTAGACTCCCGTGAGGTTAAATGGCGTCCTCCTATTAAACGTACCATTGCGAGCAAAGACGAAGGTGTTGATGAATTAGTCGAAGCGTTGGATGAACATTTTGAATTCTTGGAAGACAGCGACGAATTAACTGTTCGCCGTCAGGATAGAACAAGAAATGAAATTATCGCGATGATTAATGAACAAATCGGACGTCGTGTTGCCGATGTAGTGGTAGCGAGTGACGACTTTAATAGCCAAGTTGACGCTGTTAACCAGCGTCAAAATGACCCATATACAGTGGTCAACAAAGTCTTGGCAGATGTTTTAAAAATTTAATGATACCAGCCTTCTAAGGCCTATCAAATGCAAAGGAGATTTTAACCATGGCATTTAAAGTATTAAACGTAGATCACATCGGTATTGGTGTTAGTGATTTAGCAGCAACTAAAGAATTCTACAAAAACACATTAGGTATTGAACATCTTCCTGAAGATGAAGTAGTAGAAGAACAAAAAGTAAAAGTAAGCTTCTTCCCATGTGGCGACGCTGAATTGGAATTCTTGGAATCCACTACTCCTGATGGCCCTATTGGCAAATTTATCGAAAAAAATGGTGGCCGTAACGGTATCCAACACGTTGCTTTACGTGTAGACAACATCGAAGCTGCAATCGCTGATTTAATGGAAAAAGGCGTTCGCATGATCGACGAAAAACCTCGCTACGGTGCAGGCGGATCTGCTATTGCTTTCATTCATCCAAAAGCAACTGGTGGCGTTCTTCTTGAACTTTGCCAGAGAATGAAGTAATATAAGATATATAATTTATTTATATAAAACTCTATGGAGGTGTAGTGATGGCAACAGTCCAAGAAAAGATTGAGTTGTTACACAAAAAGTTAGAAGTTGTGAAACTTGGCGGCGGGGAAAAACGTATTGAATCCCAGCACAACAAAGGCAAAATGACTGCCCGCGAACGTATCGCTAAGTTATTTGACGAAGGTAGCTTCGTTGAATTGGATCAATTTGTTAAACATCGTTGTGTAAACTTCGGTCAAGACAAAAAAGAATTACCTGGTGAAGGTGTAGTAACCGGTTGGGGTACTATCGACGGTCGTTTAGTGTATGCTTTCGCTCAAGACTTCACAGTAGAAGGTGGCTCCTTAGGTGAAATGCATGCTGCTAAAATCGTTAAAGTACAACGTTTAGCCATGAAAATGGGCGCTCCTATTATCGGTATTAACGATTCCGGCGGAGCTCGTATTCAGGAAGCTGTTGACGCATTGGCAGGCTATGGTAAAATCTTCTTCGAAAATACCAACGCATCCGGTGTTATCCCTCAGATTTCCGTAATCATGGGACCATGCGCAGGCGGTGCAGTTTATTCTCCTGCATTGACTGACTTCATCTACATGGTTAAGAACACTTCCCAAATGTTCATCACCGGCCCGGCTGTAATTAAATCGGTAACGGCTGAAGATGTAACGGCAGAAGCACTTGGTGGTGCTATGGCACACAACAGTGTATCCGGTGTTGCTCACTTTGCTGCTGAAGACGAAGATGATTGCATCCAACAGATTCGTTACTTGTTAAGCTTCTTACCAAGCAACAATATGGAAGATGTACCGCTCGTTGATACCGGCGATGATCCAAACCGTATTTCTGAAGAACTTAACACATTATTGCCAGACAACAGCAATATGCCTTATAATATGTTAGACGTAATCTCTGCTGTTGTAGATAATGGTGAATACTATGAAGTTCAACCTTTCTATGCAACTAATATTATTACATGCTTCGCTCGTTTCAACGGCCAAAGCGTAGGTATTATTGCTAACCAGCCAAAAGTAATGGCAGGTTGTCTCGATATTAATGCATCCGATAAATCTTCTCGCTTTATCCGCTTCTGTGATGCATTCAATATTCCAATCGTTAACTTCGTAGACGTTCCTGGTTTCTTGCCTGGTACTAACCAAGAATGGGGCGGTATCATTCGTCATGGTGCGAAAATGTTATACGCTTATTCCGAAGCTACAGTACCTAAGATTACAGTTATTACTCGAAAAGCATACGGTGGTTCTTATCTCGCTATGTGTTCTCAAGACCTCGGTGCCGATCAAGTATATGCATGGCCTACATCTGAAATCGCAGTTATGGGTCCTGCAGGTGCAGCTAATATCATCTTCCGTAAAGATGCAGACAAAGATGAAAAAACTGCCAAATATGTTGAAGAATTTGCTACACCATACAAAGCAGCTGAACGCGGTTTCGTTGACGCTGTAATCGAACCTAAGGTTACTCGTCCTGCAATTATTAATGCACTCGCTATGCTTGCAAGTAAGAGCGAATCTCGCGCAGCTAAAAAACATGGTAACATTCCATTGTAATTTTTAGAATGTAAAACTTAGTTTTGATTTGGAGTATCAAAATTCTTATTCTTTATTGTTAGATAGAAAGAGGAATTTATTATGGGAGGAAACGAAAGTGCTATGAACCCGTGGCTATTTATGGCAATCAATATGACTGTCGTATTTGCCGTGTTGGCTGTATTAGGTGCAATCATGGTCATTACTCATAAACTTGACCCTACAAAAAAAAAGCCTAGTGAACCGGCCAAAAGCGTAGCGCCAGCAGCTGCTCCTGTGACTGCAGCAGCGCCAGTGGTAGCTAATGATGAACCTGTAGTAGCCGCTATTACGGGAGCCATCGTGGCTATGGGTTACTCGTCAGATCAAATTGCATCAATTCGTCCGGCTACAACCAGCCGTAACTGGACACTAGATGGCAGACTAAGTGGTAGATACTAGTCAAACGTAATCTAGGAGGTGTAAACATGAGCAAGACGGAATCTAAAACCGGTAGCAACAAAGTCAATGATGAAGTAGTTGCAGTAATTGCCAGCGCTATTAGTGCTATGGGTTACTCGGTTAATCAGATTGCCAGTATTCGTCCAAGTGTAAATATTTATAATTGGAAATTGGACGGACGTTTGCGCATGAGTCGTTAATTGTAATATTGTGATGAAGAATTAGCAATTAGCATTGAAGTTTATATGTTTGGAGGATAACAAAATGAAAAAATTTAGCGTAACTGTAAATGGTACTGTATATGATGTTGAAGTTAATGAAGTAAAAGCTGGCGGCGCAGCTCCAGCTCCAGCAGCAGCTCCTGCACCTAAAGCAGCTCCGGCTCCAGCACCTGCAGCAGCTCCAGCTCCTAAAGCAGCAGCTCCTGTAGCAGCTGGTGCAACTACAGTTAAAGCTCCAATGCCTGGTAAAATTTTATCTGTTGCCGTTTCAGCTGGCCAAGCAGTTAAAAAAGGCGACCTTTTATTAGTTCTTGAAGCTATGAAAATGCAGAACGAAATCTACGCTCCACAGGACGCTACTGTATCTGAAGTTCGCGTATCCGCTAACCAGACTGTAGCTACCGGCGAAGACATGGTAGTTTTAGGCTAATAAAATATTTGTAGTGAATTGTTGATTATATCAGTAATTAAGTTCTCTGAGAAAGGAGATCACACATGGATGCATTTATCGTAGCGGTCTCTTCAGTTTGGACAGACAGTGGGTTCGTCAACTTCAACTGGGGTAATGCTGTTATGATTTTAGTAGGTTTACTATTATTATACATGGCATTTGCTAAAGAATTTGAACCATTATTGCTCTCGCCAATCGCATTTGGTTGTATACTCGCCAACATTCCTCGCAATGGTTTTGAAGAAGGGGTTATGGCCCTTATCAGCGCCGGGGTTGCTAATGAAATCTTCCCTCCACTTATCTTCTTAGGTGTAGGTGCGATGACTGACTTCGGTCCTTTAATTGCTAACCCTAAAACATTGTTCTTAGGGGCAGCAGCTCAAATCGGTGTTTTCGTTGCGTTAGCCGGTGCTATGGTGATTGGTTTCACTGCACCACAGGCAGCTGCAATTGGTATTATTGGTGGTGCTGATGGTCCTACATCCATTTACTTGGCTACTAAATTGGCACCAGAATTACTCGGTGCTATCGCCGTAGCGGCCTATTCTTATATGTCCTTAGTACCATTAATCCAACCACCGGTAATGAAGTTGTTAACAACGCAGAAGGAACGTGAAGTTGTTATGGAACAGCTTCGTGAAGTTTCTCGTTTTGAAAGAATTGCATTCCCAATCCTTTCCACTATCTTCATTTCCTTGTTATTACCATCCATCACTTCCTTGTTAGGTATGTTGATGTTAGGTAACTTGTTCCGTGAATCCGGTGTAACTGAACGTTTATCCGATACTTCTCAAAACGCTTTGATCAATACCGTTACCATCTTCTTGGCAACAGGTACCGGTCTTACTATGAATGCTGAACACTTCTTAACAATTGAAACCATTAAGATTATCATCTTAGGTTTAGTTGCGTTCATCTTCGGTACAGCCGGTGGCGTATTGTTCGGTAAAATCATGTACATGTTGGATGGCGGTAAAACAAACCCACTCATTGGTTCCGCCGGTGTATCCGCGGTTCCAATGGCAGCTCGTGTATCTCAGGTAGTAGGTGCTAAAGCAAACCCTGCCAACTTCTTGTTGATGCATGCTATGGGTCCTAACGTAGCCGGCGTTATCGGTACTGCAGTTGCAGCCGGTACTATGCTTGCCATGTTGGGTGCTAAGTAATTAAATATTGAAATGCTGGCTTGGGGGGATTCTCCCCCCCAAGGTTAGCTTTTTACTTGTCGATTTACAGTAATGTGAAGAGATACTTTGACAATAGGTTCTGCTCGAAGTATTCTTTGGGGATATTACAGATTAGTATCGATAAATCGTATTGCATTTATAATTTAATGTAGAGGTGATTTAGACTTGTTCTCCATAGAATTGAAAATTTTAATTTCTTTCGCGTGGGCACTTATTGTCTTTTTAGTTGTAGCCTTAATTATCGGACCTGAGCGTAAAGCTCAATGGTTCCAACGTCGTAAAAAGTATTCCTTCTTTAATCGACGGGGTGTTATTAGTGAACTCTTATTTTTTGGCTATCCCAATACTAAGGAGGGCATTTTTATAACAACAGGCATGGCTGTTGCCATCGGGGCGGTTGTCTTTGGTCTGTATCATTTATAGTCCTTAGTATGAGGTAGGATATTCTGATTATATGTAATCGGATAGTTGAAAAGATATAATTGAATAATCGAAGTTCACTTCCTGAAATAAGGGTCCTATTAATACGTTTAGTGAATATTGATGTATTAAAAGGAGATGACTTTACATGGATGCTGCAGTACAAACGTTGATCGTACTCGCTGTTATGGCGGTTTTCTTTGTAACTGAAATTATCCCACTTGCTATTACCTCCTTGGGTGGTGCCATTGCTTTAGCATTGATGGGTATCATTAGTAGTAAAGAAGCTTTTTCCGGCTTATCCGATAGTACAGTAGTATTATTCGCCGGTATGTTCGTTGTAGGCGGTGCTTTATTCTACACCGGTTTAGCCCAGAAAATTGGGGAAACCGTAGTATCCAAAGCCGGTACCAGTGAAAACGGCTTGATGTTCGCAATCATGGCTGTTACAGCCGTCATGTCCGCATTCTTGTCTAACACCGGTACAGCTGCTGCTTTATTACCGGTAGTAGTTGGTATCTGTGCGGTTGCTAAAATTCCTGCCAGCCGTCAGTTAATGCCATTAGCATTCGCTGGCGGTATCGGTGGTATTATCACAATGGTTGGTACACCTCCAAACATTATCGTTAACGGTGCCTTATCCAAAGCCGGTATTGAACCATTCGGTTTCTTTGAATTTGCTTGGATTGGTATTCCTTTGACTGTTGCCACTATCGCTTTCATGATGTTCATCGGTAAACACTTCTTACCTAAACATCAGATTACCGATGTTGGTGATGTTGAACAAGAAGTAGCTGCTGAAGATATTTCTAACGATCCTAAGAAACAATTATACTCCGGTTTAATTCTTTTAACAGTTATCGTATTGATGATCTTAGGCGATCCATTGAAATCCATTGGTATTAACTTACCATTGAGCTTGGTAGCCGTTATGGGCGCTTTAGCTTGTGTACTTACCGGTTGCTTGGAAGAAAAACAAGCTTACACTTCGATTGACTGGGTAACCATCTTCTTGTTCGCAGGTATGATGCCTGTAGCAGGTGCTATGGATAAATCCGGTGCCGGTCAATTAATCGCTGACTCAGTACTTGGCGTTATGGGTTCCGATCCTAGCCCTTACTTCGCAACAGCAGTATTGTTCTTATTATCTTGCGTTATGACTCAGTTCATGTCCAATACCGCATCTTGTGCATTGCTTGCTCCTATCGGCATCGCAATTGCAAAAGGTATGGGTGCTGACCCTCATGCCGTATTAATGGCTATCGGCGTTGCTGCATCTTGTGCTTTTGGTACACCTGTTGGTACGCCTCCAAACACATTGGTACTTGGCCCTGGTCAATACAAATTCATGGACTATGTTAAAGCCGGTGTTCCATTGATCGTTGTATGCTTCATCGTAAGTATCTTGATCATTCCAATGGTATGGCCTTTCTTCCCTGGTAAATAATTACCGGTCAGAAAGTAACTTTAGTTGAGATAATACTAAAAAATACTTTATAATTAATGTTGAGGCGGTGCGCTTTACGTGCTGCTTCAACATTTTTTATTTTATTGAACGGTATTTTTATGGGAGTTTATGATTATGAAGATTTTTGGAAAGGCTGAATCAAAACGTAGTATAACGGCTGCTTTTGTTATAGCCTTCTTCTGTATTTTATTATTGATTGCTATGGGCTGGACCATATCCAGAAGTATTGCCAAGGGCATTATTATCTTAGATGAATTATTTGTTGAAGTGGTGGCTTTATTTGTCATTTTAAAGTCCGCTGTTGCACAATATACATATCTATTAACTGGAGATAAATTGGTTATTGTCGAGAAAATCCTGTTTTACACTAAAAAGATGGAAATTCCGTACAATATGATCGATGGGGTGTATGCTCATAAGACCGAATTCATCAGCAAATTCCGTTTGCGTTATAAATATCGGAAATGTTCAACGGTAGATAATCGTCCTATTTGGGCGTTAATATATTCCATTGTTAACGGTAAGAAGATTAAAAATGGTCGTGTATTGTTAAAAGCCGATCCGGCTTTTTTTGAGGCATTCGATCGCTTTGTGCCGAATAGAATCTGTGCACCGCAAGCCGATGTCATGTTATATTCTTATGCAAGACGTGATGCTGTAATGCATGATGAGTCGGTAGAAGAATATTTTAAGAAACTATCAGGCGCGTCTGAAGAGTCGACTGATACAGCACATACGGAAGAGGAGGGCAGTCGCTAAGATGAATCATGAAGAATTAACCAAAAGACGTAAGGAACTGATTGATGAACGAGCCGCCCGTTTAGAGGAATGGCGTAAGCTAATTCAATTGGAGGATCGGCCTCCGCTGGCTATCTCCCTCATTGGTTTTATTTTAATTGCTGCCGGTACCGTCATGGTATATTTGGTGGAACATCCAAGTATTTATGAACCGATGTTTTTAGGTGGCTTAGCATTAATGCTCATAGGGGCGGCTGTTTTTTATAATAGTAAAATTACAGTAGATGGTCGATTTAAACGTAAACAAAGATTGCGTACCATTGTGGAAGAGCTGAATGAACAAATTCGTGATGCTTCACAAGAATTAGGGTTGCCGAATCCTAAAATTAAATTCCCTAAAGATCACAGTAAACGCAAAAAGTAATTGATAATGCTAGTCATTTGAAATTGAGCATGGTTCACATCTTAAATGAGAATGCACTGTGGGCCTATGGTTGGACAAAAACTTAAAAATGTATATTGAAAATGTCTATCAATAACCCGTAAAGTGGCATTCCTACTATGTAAATAAGTCAATTTAACTTGCGTAAAAATAATAAGAAATCATTCTCCATAAGTTTGACAAGAAGGAAAAATCGTGCCATAATGAGAATATAAAGTTAAGGTAAGTTCCTTAAAGAAATGATAATTCAGAAATTATCCGGTATATTATGTGGAGGTGTCCAACTATGAGATTGATCGGTGACGAATGTATTAAATGTGGTTCTTGTGCTTCTGTATGCCCAGTAGGCGCTATCAGCGAAGGCGAACTCAAATACGAAATCAATGAAACTTGCATCGACTGCGGTTCTTGCGAATCCGTATGCCCTGTAGGCACTATTCATCCAGCTGAATAATCTTGGATGCTCAAAGCCCTCTAGATAGAGGGCTTTTTTTCTTGCCCTTTTTTATATAGAGTAGACCAAACCGAGCGTTTTATGTCATAATACATAGTAAAGGAAATGCCCTAATGATATGGAATACAGGCATTTTAGAATAAACTGGCTAGACTATAAACTGATAAAGGATGGATAGAGTGTATATTATAATTGGTATTGCATGGTTCGTATTAGATCAATTGACAAAGCAATGGGTGCAGGCATCGTTCTTGCTGGGGGAATCCCTACCGGTCATACCTAATGTCTTTCATTTGACATATATTTTAAATAAAGGCGCAGCCTTTGGCATATTGGCGAATCAGCGACTTTTTTTCTTGGCTATAGTCGTTGTCTTACTCGGTGCGTTATGGTATTTTCGCCGATATATTTTAAACGGCGATGTTTTTACAAAACTGGGGACCGCCTTATTGGTTAGCGGTGCTCTGGGCAATGGCTGGGACCGATATCACTTGGGCGCCGTAGTGGACTTCTTTGATTTTCGTATATGGCCCATTTTTAATGTAGCCGATATCGGGATTTGTGTCGGTGTGGTGCTATTGGCAATTCATGTTTGGCGAACACCGCATGAAGGAGGTAAGTAATGAAATCAGATACTTTACATACTATGGATGAATCTTTGCAATATATGGATGAATCTTTGGATACGATGGAAGCAGTGGACGGTAATGCAGGAATTGATAAGACGATTACCTTAACCGTTCCGGACGATAAAGAAGGGGAACGACTAGATGTATATTTAACATCGATTATGGAAGGGTCTCGCAGTTATGTACAACAATTGATTAAAAGCGGGGCTGTCACGGTTAATCAAAAAGCGGCCAAAAGTAATTTAAAGCTTACGGCCGGTTCAAAGATTTTTGTGGCCGTGCCGAAGCCGCAAGCGGTTGAAGTAAAACCGGAAGATATTCCTCTCGACATCCTCTATGAAGATCACGATATTATTATCATCAATAAACCGCGTGGTATGGTAGTGCATCCGGCGGTAGGTAATTATACGGGCACACTGGTAAATGCTTTATTATTCCATTGTAAGGATTTATCGGGAATTAATGGTGAAATTCGTCCGGGCATCGTTCATCGACTCGATAAAGATACATCGGGCGTCATGATGGCAGCGAAGAATGATTTGGCTCACATCGGTTTGGCTGAACAGGTAAAAGCCCATTCGGCAACGCGTACCTATTATGCATTGGTACACGGCAATATTGTGGAAGAACGAGGCACGATTAAGGCGCCTATCGGACGTCATCCGAAAGACAGAATGAAAATGGCCGTTGTGTTTGAAAACAGTAAGGAAGCGATTACACATTTCACGGTTGTAGAACGATTCGGCAAACATACCTTGGTTCAATGTGTACTGGAAACAGGCCGGACACATCAGATTCGTGTTCATTTTGCTCATATCGGCCATCCGGTGGTCAACGATCCGTTCTACGGCTATCGTAAGATGGATTTTCCTATTGAAGGGCAAGCCTTACATTCCTTCAGTTTAGCCTTGAAACACCCTATTTCGGGACAGGATATGTATTTTGAAGCGCCGTTACCGGAGGACTTTTTAGCTTGCTTAGACTATGCTAAAACTCATAATGTATAAGGAGTCAGCTATGCAGGAAAAACGAATTCTAATGGATGAACAGGCTATGATGCGGGCCATTCGCCGCATTAGCCATGAAATTTTAGAACGTAATAAAGGCCTGGAACATGCACTCATTTTAGGCATTGAACGGCGCGGCATTTATTTAGCGGAGCGTTTACAAGCTCAGATTGAAGCTATCGAAGGCGTGCATATTGATGTGGCAACTATCAACGTGGCTATGTACCGTGATGACAGAACGACCAAGGGCAAAGAAGGGCCGCCGTTCACGTTAGATACGACGGGGAAACTGGTTATTTTGGTAGATGATGTTCTCTATACGGGGCGAACCATTCGTTCCGCCCTTAATGCCTTAATGGAAGTGGGCAGACCGCGGGCTATTCAATTAGCCGTACTCGTTGACCGAGGACACCGCGAATTGCCGATTCGCGCCGATTATGTGGGGAAAAATATTCCTACATCTCATATGGAAACCGTGCGCGTAAATGTTAAAGAGCAGGACGGGGAAGATAGCGTTACTATTTCGTAAGATTGAAAATATGATAATAGCAGGAAGCTTCGGTTGATGGCAAATAAAAGGACATTGCCTTATTTTGGCAATGTCCTTTTGGTATGTATATTTCTTAACGTCATAGCAGCAATATAGAACTATGAAACACTTATTTTTTTATATACCAAGGCGTAAAGTAGAAATCTTCGCCGCCTTGTCGTTTGATTGGATTGGTTAGGCACAGCTTTTGAATATCTGTAGCTCGTTGGTCCAGTGCAGCTAATTCAGCGGTGAGGCCGGAGGCCGTATTTATAAAAGGAGCCCACTTCTGGATGAGGGGCACCGTAAACTCTTTACGTTGCAGCCAAGGTCTGGCTTCATCGGTAAAACCAAGGAGGCGTGCATATTGCGGCCCTTCTGTGTGAGCTTCATTTTGTAATTCCCTAGTAATGCCAAGGACCGTATAAGAAGCCATGCGATCAAGGCGGGCATAGGAATAACGCTTCGATTTTAATTGCTCACGCGCTTCCGGCCAAGATGCTTTTTGACTGACCGAAGTCCAAATTTGGTGGAGACCTTCTTTAAAATCGGCTAATGCCTCTAATTGAGCGGCCCCTTGTTTTCGGCTTTCATAGAGCACGAGGTCATAGTATCTGGCTAAATCAGAATAAGCGCCCGATTCGACAGACTCTTTATATTCGCCTTGTAAATTAGCTGAAATATAGGGGGATACGTTATCCGTTGAAGGAAAATCGGTGAGCGCGTCGAGATTTCTGATTTGGCGGCGCAAGGCTGTGCCGGATGGCCAGTTACTTGCGAGTTTGTCACTATGATGTTCACCTTCCCGCAAAATGGGGATGATATTCATCGCTAAGCCATATTGATGAATGGCTTTGGTATATTCGAGACCAAGCAAGGCGTTTGGTTGATTGACGATAGCCGCCGCATCCGGACATTCAGTAATAATAGCTTGGCGTAAAGCGGTACCGTAAAATTCACCCTTTTTCAGCGCTTCACGGCAGGCCGTTTGTACGGTACTGCTCAGGCTAAGGCGGGCGATTTTTTGTAATAAAGAGGCATCTTCCGTTTCGGTGCCGAAAGCGAGGGCGCGAGCTCCTAATCGGTGCAATAATCTGACCCCGCCGGCGGCAAACCGTTCGGCGTTGGCCGTAGCGTACACCGTAGGAAGTTCGATGACAGCGTGAGCGCCGTTTAATAGAGCCCAACGGGCCCTGGTGAATTTATCAAAAAGAGCCGGTTCGCCGCGTTGCACGAAGGAACCGCTCATAACAACAAGACGCAGTGCATCGGGATAGCGTTTTGCCAATTCTTTCAGTTGATGTTCGTGCCCTTTGTGAAAGGGGTTATATTCGGCAATGATTCCGATACAATTCATAATGTTACTCCTTTGAAAATTTACGTGTTATTTATTTCATTATAGCACAGAATGAGAGGGCGTATTTTCAGTTGTAGAGAGGCAATTTTTTTGAAAAAACTTAATTTTTACAATAAAATTACAGTAAATATACATATGAATAAAAATAATAGTGAATATGTCTAAAAAGAGGCGTGCAAGTAATTGCAAAGAATGGTATAATTTAAACGTACGCTTTACTTGTACAGACGTTTTGAATCGAGGGATATTATGAAGAAATGGTTCACTGTTTTTTGCATGGCTTTGCTGATGCTTGCGATTAGCGGCTGTGGCAGTGATAATGCATTGGATTCTTATAGTTTCGGTCATAAAGTAATTAAGAGCGGCAACTCGGAAATTACCGTTGCCTTGCCTTACGATATAGGTGTTCAGCCTAATACGACCAAAAATGCGTTGGGGTATCCTGTAACGACGTATTTAGGGGCCGATAAAAACTTCCTGGTTTCCATTGAAGCCATCTCCCCGAAAGCGGGTCAACCTTTGCCGACAGCAGCGGCTTATGGTGCTGAATCTAAAGCTTTTTATGAAAAAAGCTTCGGCAACAATTTGACATGGTCGGATGAGATGAAAACGGTAGACGGTGTTCAAGCCTTTATCTCGTCAGCTACACTGGTAGCTAACAAAATCCAAATTCGTTTCTTTCAATACACATTTGCCGATAAAGGTGTATTGTGGAATATAACCTATCAGTATCCTGTTGACAGCACAATGGGAGCTCAGATTTCTGACCTTGTGGTAGGAAAAATTCAAATTACTAAGAAAGAGGGATAAGTAATGAATGTTTTAGTAGTAAACTGTGGTAGTTCTTCTTTAAAATACCAACTCATTGACATGGACAATGAAGCGGTATTAGCTAAAGGACAATTTGAAAAAATCGGTGCGGAAGATGCTATCTTCACTCACAAACGTCCGGATGCTGAAAAGTTGGAACGCGTAGAACCAATTTTGGACCACAAACAAGCGCTTAAAATTTTGCTCGACATCTTGATTGATGCAGAATTCGGCGTAATTTCTTCCATGGATGAAATTGATGCAGTTGGTCATCGTGTGGTTCATGGTGCTGAAAAGTTTGCTGACTCCGTGTTGATTACACCGGCCGTTATGGAAGCTTTAGAAGAATGTGCTAAAATTGCACCGCTTCATAACCCACCAAACATCCAAGGTATCGAAGCTTGCGAAGCTATCATGCCAAAAGTACCTCAGGTAGCTGTATTTGATACGGCTTTCCATCAGACTATGCCTGCTGAAGCATTCCTTTACGGTTTGCCATACGAAGCATACACTGAACTCGGTGTTCGTCGTTACGGCTTCCAC
>NZ_HF986213.1:49230-56402 GCF_000431435.1 Veillonella sp. CAG:933 | reverse complement strand
TTGTAGTTTACGGCATATTCGGGGGTAAACATAACTGATGAAAATATATTTGGCATCGGCGTCGCCGCGGCGCCGTGATTTATTGGAACAATTACACATTGAATTTGAAGTTGTGACGAGCACCTATGAAGAGCATAATGAGGAGTTTGAGAGTCCCTATGAATTGGTGGAAGCGCAGGCTTTGGGGAAGGCCTTGGCGGCGTTGGTTCCGGAGACCGGGGTCGATAAAACTTATGTGGTTATTGGTTCCGATACGATTGTGGCTCATAAGGGCCATGTGTTGGGCAAACCGGCTAATGAAAAAGAGGCCGTTCAGATGCTCCGTGAATTGTCTGGTGATACACACGAAGTGGTGACCGGGGTGGCGCTTTGTTATTACGATGGAGACAAGGAGTTAATTAAGCAAGAGGTGTTTCACGTCGTAACAAAGGTTCTTTTTTACTCGCTTAGTGATGCGGAAATAAAAGCGTATGTGGCTACCGGTGAACCACTCGATAAAGCCGGTGCTTATGGCATACAGGGGCAGGGGGCTTATTTAGTAGAGCGCATTGAAGGTTCTTATACGAATGTGGTTGGCCTTCCGGTGGAAGTGGTAGCGCGATATTTACGGCGCATGGGGGCGCCGGACTAACAGCGTGAATTAGGTTAGTGAATTAGCTTGGTAATTTAGGTTAGTGAGTTGGGTTAGTGATTTAGGGGGACATATGATTAAGACATATACAGGCGTTGTCAGAGAATGGCAGCCATGGCAGAAACCACGTGAAAAATTTTTAACTTTGGGAGCCGCCGGCGTAAGCACGGTTGAGTTATTGGCGATTTTACTCAGAACGGGACGACAGGGGTCATCCGTATTGGATTTGGCCAAAGAAGTCCTTGATACAGTAAGTCATGGCGCGTATGGACTGAATGATACGACCGTAGGTGCTTTACAAAAGATTAAGGGCATCGGTCGCGATAAGGCGGTTACCGTTTGTGCGGCCATTGAATTGGGGCGTCGTCTCGGTCAGCTGCGAGTGAAGGAGCATTTTGAAGATTTCAGTAGCCCTAAAGCGGTGGCATCCTATATTATGGAGCGCTTGCGTTATGAAAAAGAAGAGCATTTCTGTGCCGCCTTTTTAACTTGTAAAAATAAATTAATTGATGTGGAAACCATCTCAATCGGCGGTTTAACCGGTAGTTTGGCAGAGCCGCGTACCGTGTTTCGTCAAGCTATGCAGGCCAATGCGGCGAGCCTCATTTTAATTCATAACCATCCATCCGGTGATCCGGAACCCAGTTCTGAAGATATCGGTATTACGAAACTGTTTATTAAAGCGGGCAAGCTGATGGGCATTCCCGTGCTGGATCATGTAGTTATCGGTGATGGCCGCTATACCAGTCTCTGTGAGAAGGGACTATTATAGGTTACAGAAGGCTTTGCGAAAATGGCTGATGAAAATTGCTGCATTCTTTGCTAAAAAGCTCTTTTATAGAAAAAATTGTCTAAACGAATTCACGGTAAATGCTATAATAAAGGGACAGGCTGAGTATAAAAAGGAAGATTTGAAAATGAATTTTTGGCGATGAGATTTATGTTTGCCGGGCCTGTTTTTACAAAAATACAGCAGTATGAATAGGGCGTGATAATTAGAGAACAAGCGCCGATTTGGTTGATTTATCCTTACTGCCGATAGTATAATATAGGGATGAGTAAAGTAAGGAGACTAAACATATGATTCGTATTTTTTCGTCCTTAGGACGAGATTTAGGCATAGATATTGGAACCGTGAATACCCATGTACATGTGCAGGGGCGCGGGGTCGTATTGTCCGAACCGTCACTGGTGGCTACCGATACGAAACAGGAAGGTATCGTAGCTGTTGGTGCCGATGCGGAACGACTTTTGCTTAGAACCCCTGACATGCTGGATGAACTTCGCCCGTTGCGCGACGGTTTTATTGTAGATTATCGTGTTATGCTCACTATGTTGCGCCACTTCATGAGTAAGGCGTCTCGTACCGTAGGTCGTACGCGTGTTATTATGGCCGTGCCTTGCGGTATTACAGATGTGGAAAAACGAGCCATGACGGACGCTATTATTCAGGCCGGAGCGCGCGAAGCGTACTTGGTGGAAGCACCGGTGGCGGCTGCTTTAGGCTGTAATTTGCCGGTATTTGAAGCATGTGGCAGTATGGCTGTAGATATTGGCGGCGGTACCACCGATATCGGCGTTATGTCCTTAGGGGGCAAGGTTATTGCTCACTCCGCACGTATTGGCGGTCATGATTTTAATGAAGCTATATTACAATATATTAAAAATACCTATTCCGTAATGGTCGCTGTAGAAACGGTGGAAGGTATTAAAATGGAACTGGGAACGGCCTTGCCGCCACAGGAAGAATTGGAAGTTTCTTTCATGGGGCGCGATATTGCCAATGGTCTGATGAAACGAATTATTATTCGTAAATCGGAAGTTTACCAGGTTATGCAGGACACATTACAACGGATTGTAGATGAAATTAAATCCGTTGTGGAACAGACGCCACCTGAATTGGCAGCGGATATTATGGAGCGCGGTATGACTTTAACCGGTGCTACGGCACTTATGGAAGGCCTTGGTCAGCGCATTAGTGAAGAATTGGGGATTCCTGTGCAGGTACCGCCGGAACCGGGGTATGCGGTGGCGGTTGGTTTGGGCCAAGCGTCCAAAGAATTTGCACGGATGGATCGTTTTATTATTGCATCGAAAAATCGGAAAGGAAGGGCGTAATGTTTTCATCAGAACGACGGTTAATAGTCGTAGTAGGATTATGCTGCGTATTTTTAGCGCTCTTAGGCTATGCGTGGAAACAACGAACTGCTATTCCGTATGTAACGGTACCGTTGGAGCGAGTAACAACACCGTTTACTTATGGCGCTTCGCGATTTTTAGGATCCATTCATACCGGCATTGCCGTTATTGATACAGCTATTAATGGTACTAAAGAAATAGACGCTATTCGTGAAGAAAATGCACAATTACTGCAACGCGTAACAAACTATGATGAAGTAGTAGCTGAAAACATGCGTTTACGTCAGTTATTGTCTTTTCAGAACAATCATCCTCAATTTGATATGATGGCGGCGACTGTGGTGACCCGCGATGTGGGGACTTGGACCAATACCTTTACTATTGATCGCGGTAGTGAAGACGGTTTGGAACCGAATATGCCAGTTGTGATTCCCGGTGGGGTAGTTGGTTTTATCAGCGACGTATATACTCATTCAGCTCGCGTACAGACCATACTTGATCCGCGTACGGCTATCGGCGTTATCGTACAGCGTCCAGAATCGCGTGTAGCGTCAATTGTTAAAGGTAACGGTAGCAATCCGGATGAGCCTTTATTGGTTAACGTGGCTCGCGATGGCGACGTATTGAATGGCGATACCTTGATTACCTCCGGCTACGGCGGGATTTACCCGAAAGGTCTCTTGGTTGGTCATGTAACGCGAATTGATAATGATTCGGAAGGTTTTGTTAAAAACGCGGTCGTACAATTATCGGCCGATTTACGCAATGTAGAAGAAGTATTCGTTATTATGCGCTCTCGCGAAGGCGAATTGGATAAGCCAAGCTTAACTCCAAAATTGGTACCGCAAACACAGCGTGACCAAGTTGAAGGGGTAAAAGGAGCGACGCAGCAATGAGAACTCTAATATACATACTCATGGGTATATTTACCTTTTTGATTCAAGCCGATGTATTGCCCATGCTCTTTAGGCAAGGGTGGATACCGAATTTGATTCTGGTTTGGGTTATTGTATTATCTTTGCTCAAAGGCCGTCGTATCGGCCTTATGGCCGCTATTACAGGCGGTTTAGTCCATGATATTTTGATCTCGAATTCTTTTGGACTTCACTTATTCCCATATATCGCCGTTGCTTACATTGTGAGCATCTGGTCATTCAGCGTATACGAAGAGCAGTGGTATATTACCTTTGCGTGGGTTTCCGTAGGTACTTTGGCGGATATTATTTTCCGCATTGGTATGCTCTGGTTGGGGCGTGAAGATATTCTCGTAGGTTCGTATTTATGGCATCATATTTGGCCTGTTTGGTGGCTCAACGGGCTCTTGGGCATTATGATTCATGAAATTTTATGGAACATGGAGGAGAAAGACGAATATATTTGGTAGTCAATTAAGGAGGCATCGGCGTGCTTGAAGCATTATATAAAAAGAATAAAAAAGGCCGTTTTGATGCCTTAATGTATATAGTCAGCGCTATATTTGTTATTCTTATTATTCGCTTATTTTATCTGCAGATTATGGATGGCGAATATTACCACACCAAGGCGGAAGGCAATCGCCTGCGCATGGTGTCGGTAACGGCGGCGCGCGGGGTCATGTATGATCGTAACGGTCAGATTGTAGCCGGTTCACGGCCAGCTTATACGGTATCCATTGTACCAACCGGGCAGGATATCGATCCGGGCGAACTCAACCGTTTGGCCACAATGCTTAATATTAAGCCGGACGTGATTCAAAGTAAAATTGCAGCCCATAAGGGCGGCTATGAGCCGATTCGCTTGGCCACGGACATTACGATGGACCGCGTAACTATGATTGAAGAACATCGCCATGAATTGCCGGGCGTAACCATTGATGTAGAGCCATTGAGATACTATCCATATGATTCTTTGGCATCACAACTCTTCGGTTATGTAGGTGAAGTCAGCGAAGATGAATTGAATGAGCTTAAAGCGGAAAATCCAGAAACACCGGTAGGACCGGGCACTATTTTAGGACGCTCCGGTCTTGAAAAAATGTATGATGATGTATTGCGTGGCATCGACGGCGGTAAGCAGGTAGAAGTAGATGCTACCGGTCGCCCCGTGGCGGAAGTGGGCCGTAAGGACACTATTCCGGGGCGAGACATTCATTTGACCATTGATTTACCGTTACAAAAAGCGGCTGAAAAAGCGGTAGCCGATCAATTGGCGTCACTCCGTTCTCAAGGCATTCCGGCCCAAGGTGCGGCGGTTGTAGCTATGGACCCGAATACGGGGGCTATTCTCGCCATGGTAAGTGCACCGGGTTTCAATCCGAACTGGTTTGCCCGTGGTATTACATCGGCACAATGGAATCAACTTAATAACGACCCAAATCATCCGTTTGATAATAAGGTTATTTCCGGTGAATATCCACCGGGCTCACCATTTAAAATTATTACCGGTGCAGCTGCATTGGAACTAAAAAAAGTAACGCCTAACGAGATGATATTCGATAGTGGTCGTCACTGGTTAATCGACAAGCGAAATGCCGAAGGTGAAGCTTTAGGCTGGCTTGATTTTAATACAGCCTTGGCCAAATCGGATAACGTTTATTTCTATGAAATGGGTAATCGTGTAGGCATTGAAGAACTGGACCGTTTTGCGAAGTTGTTTGGGTTGGGTGAAAAAACGGGCATTAAGCTCTATGGTGAATCCAGCGGTAACTTGGCAAGTCCGGAATACAAGCGTAAAGTATTTGATCAAGACTGGTATTTAGGGGAAACCTTCGATGCGGCCATCGGTCAGTCCTTTACCTTGGTAACGCCAATTCAGATGGCTATGATGATGTCGGAAGTAGCTAATGGTGGTATTCGTTACCAACCATATGTAGTAAGTCGTATCGATAATAGCGACGGTACACCGGCAGAAATTTTCGGACCTAAAAAAATGGGCGTATTACAAGTTTCAAAAACAGTTATGGATTTAATCCGTAATGCATTGCGCGACGTAACAGCCGAAGGCGGTACAGCAGGTGCGCTCTTTAAAGGGTGGCCTATTGAAATCGCCGGTAAAACCGGTACGGCGGAAAACTCCACCGGCCGTGACCATGGTTGGTTTGTAGCCTATGCACCATATGATAAACCGCGTATTGTTGTAGTTGCTTTGGTAGAACAAGGTAGTTTTGGTGCCGGCTCGGCCGGTCCGATTGTTAGAGACGTACTAGCTGAATATTTCCATATTAATGGTGCCGGTACTGATAATAAAAACGGTACTAATGGGAATGGTTCGTCAACCGGTGTCAATACTAATAGTGCAGCAAATAATAATTCTCTAGGAACTACTTCAACTAATACCGGTAATACAGCAAACGGTTCAACCGCTGCAGGCGGTGATAATTCATCGAATACAGCGGTAACAGGACCGCAACAACGTTAAAACATTGTTTAGTTATTCAAGTTTAACGGTTAAGTTTTAGTATCTGTTAAGTGTTAATAATTTTAGTATTTGTTATGTGTTTATTTTCTGAATTTTTTACTGCTATAGGTATGTTTGAGATTGATTGTGTAGTGGGTTATGGTAGTGAGAAAGGAAAGGAGTTGCTATGGGAAAGGTTATAGCTATTATGTCCGGTAAGGGCGGCGTTGGTAAAACTACAATGACAGCGTATATTGGTGCTGCTTTAAATCGTCGAGGTCATCGCGTGTTAATTACCGATGCCGATTTTGGGATGCGTGATTTAGACTTAGTCATTGGCAAAGAAAATGATATCTTTTTTGATGCTGTAGATATTTGGAAAGATAACTGCAATCAGGACAGTGCTATTATACCGTTAACGGACGATTTTGACTTTTTACCGGCAACTCAGACTCGCCGCTGGGAAGATGTGGGGCGCAAAGGTTATGCGAAACTTATAAAAAAACTGGCGGAAAGTTATGATTTCGTCATTATTGATGCGCCGGCCGGTATCGGTCGCGGCAATGAAGCCGTTTTCAAAGCCGCTGATCAATTATTGCTCGTAGCGGAACCTATGTGGGTATCGCTTCGTGCGGTGCAGCGCGTTATGCAGCTTTGTCACGAAGAACGTCAGTTCAACTATGCTTTAATTTTAAATAACGTAGGCCGCAGTGAAGTAGCCGTAGCCGTTGAAGAAGCTTTGGCGACGTTACAGGTAGAACAATTAGCAACCATTCTGCCTCACAGCATTAAGCTTATGAGCTGGGCACAGGATGGTACATTACATGAATTCTGTGATGATGCAGTGGATACCATGATGGTACCGCTCCTTGAATACATTGAAACATCCGAAGTTTGGCCGGAAGAAAAATTGCTGGACCGTTGGTATCAATTACAAGCGGCTGAGGAAATAGCAAAAGAAATAACGCCAACGGCCAATACGAAGGTTGAAGCAGCAGTGACTGCGGCCGTAGCCGAAGCCGCTACA